>JAQGMU010000472.1 GCA_028292195.1 Ramlibacter sp.
GCAGCACCGGCCGCGTCGGCGTGGTGCTGGTCACCTCCGGCCCCGGCGTCGGCAACACCATCACCGGCCTGCTCGACGCGATGAGCGACTCGATCCCGGTGCTGTGCATCAGCGGCCAGGTGTCCACTGCCGTGATCGGCACCAACGCTTTCCAGGAAAGCGACGCGCTGGGCATGTCGCGCCCGGTGACCAAGTGGAACCACCAGCCGCGCCGGCCCGAGGACGTGGCCGGGGCGGTGCGGCAGGCGCTGGACGTGGCGAGCTCCGGCCGCCCGGGCCCGGTGCTGCTCGACGTGCCCAAGGACGTGCAGCTCGACCACGTCACCGGCGCCCCCGCCGCGGCGCAGCGCCGGGCGCTCCGCAACACCTCGCGGCTGCCCCCTTCGGGCAGCCTGCAACGCGCGGCCGACCTGCTGTCGACGGCGCGCCGGCCCGTCCTCTACGGCGGCGGCGGCCTGATCAATTCCGGGACCGAGGCCTGCGCGGCCTTCACGCAGCTGGCGCGGCTGCTCGACGCGCCCACGACGCTGACGCTGATGGGCCTGGGCGCCTTCCCGGCGTCCGACCGGCGCTTCCTCGGCATGCTCGGCATGCATGGCACGCTGGAGGCCAACCTGGCCATGCACCACGCCGACCTGGTGGTCTGCGTCGGCGCCCGCTTCGACGACCGCGTCACCGGCACGCTGGCCACCTTCTGCCCGAACGCCCGCAAGATCCACATCGACATCGACGCTTCCAGCATCGGCAAGGTCGTGAAGGTCGACGCCCCGCTGGTCGGCGACTGCGCGGCGGTGCTGCAGGCGCTGCTGGCGTTGCCGCAACTGAAGGACCTGGCGCAGTCGCGACTGGAGCCCTGGTGGGATCGCATCGCGACCTGGCGCGCCCGCGACAGCCTGGCCTTCCCCGATCGCCGCGACGTGATCCTGCCGCAGCAGCTGATGGCGTCGCTGCAGCAGAAGCTGGCCGGCCGCGATGCGATCGTCTCCACCGACGTCGGCCAGCACCAGATGTGGGCCGCGCAATACCTGCGCTTCGACGCACCCCGGCACTGGCTCACTTCGGGTGGCGCCGGCACCATGGGCTACGGCCTGCCGGCGGCGATAGGCGCGCAGGTCGCGCACCCGGAGGCGACCGTGGTTTGCGTGACGGGCGATGCCTCGATCCTGATGAACATCCAGGAGCTCGCCACGGCCAGGCAACACCGCACTCCGGTGAAGGTGGTGCTGACGAACAACGGCTACATGGGCATGGTGCGGCAGTGGCAGCAGCTCAATCACGGCAACCGCCTGAGCCACAGCTGGAACGAAGCGCTGCCCGACTTCGTGGCGCTGGCCAAGGCCTTCGGCTGGGGCGCGCGCCGGGTCGAGGACCGTGCCGAGCTCGATGCCGCGCTGGCTGAATGCCTGGCGTACGACGGCCCGTTCTTCCTGGACGTGGCGGTGGCGGCGCAGGAGAACTGCTTCCCGATGATCCCTGCCGGCCGCAGCCACCACGAGGTGATGCTGTCGGCGACGGAGTGGTTCGCGGAGCACGCGCCGAATCCGGCGTGACGGTGGAGTCGCCTGCGGCGAACCCACCGTACGAGCCGCATTGCGGGGCCGCCGGCGAACCCACGTAGGGTGGGTTTGCGCAGCAACCCCACCGCCCGCCCCGAAAAGCCGGGGTTCGTGTTCAATGGCCGGATGAACGACCGGCAAGCACTCTTCCTGCAGGGTTCGATCCCGCGCGCACTGTTCACCCTGGCGGTGCCCATCATCCTGGCCAACCTGCTGCAGACGGGCTACCAGCTGACCGATGCCTTCTGGGTCGGGCGGCTGGGCGCCTCGGCGGTGGCGGCGATCTCGGTCAGCTTCCCGGTCACCTTCCTCGTCATCGCGCTGGGCTCTGGCCTGGCGATGGCCGGCGCCACGCTGTCGGCCCAGTACATGGGCGCAGGTCGCCAGGACCTGGTCAACCACGTCGCGGCGCAGACCATGCTGATGGTGGTGGTCACCTCGCTGCTGTTCGGCGCCATCGGGTATGCGCTCGCGCCCACGCTGCTGCGGCTGCTGGGCGTTGCGCCCGAGGTCTACGCCGGCGCGCTCGGCTTCCTGCGCGTGTCCTTCGTCGGCATCCTGTTCGTCTTCACCTACGCGATGTTCCAGGCGCTGATGCGCGGGGTCGGCCAGACCCGGGTGCCGCTGATGATCGTCAGCGGCACGGTGCTGCTGAATTTCCTGCTGGATCCGCTGTTCATCTTCGGCTGGGGACCGATCCCCGGCCAGGGCGTGATGGGCGCGGCGATCGCGACGCTGGTCACGCAGGCGCTGGCGGCCGTCGCGGGCGTCGCCGTGTTCCTGCGCGGACGGCACGGCATCCACCTGGAGTGGCGCGGCTTCCTGCCCGACGGCGAATACCTGAAGCGCGCCTTCTTCCTCGGCATCCCGGGCTCGGTGGAACTGTCGACGCGTGCGCTGGGGCTGATGATCATGTCCTTCCTGGTGGCGAGCTTCGGCACGCTGACCATCGCCGCCTACGGCGTGGGCTCCAACATCCTGCAGATCGTGACGATTCCGGTGATGGGCCTGTCGATGGCGGTGTCGACGCTGGTCGGGCAGAACATGGGTGCCGGCAACGTCGAACGCGCGGGCAAGGCGGCTTCCTTCGGCGCGCTGGTGAGCTTCGTGCTGCTGACGGCGATCGGCGGCATCGCCTGGTTGACCGCGCCCTGGCTGATCGCCTTCTTCATCCCCTCGGACCCGGCCGTCATCGAGGAAGGCGCTCGCTTCATCCGCACCATGTGCCTGGCCTGGGGCGGCATCGGCATCCAGCTGTGCATCGTCGCGGCCTTCCGGGCTTCGGGCAACATGCTGATGGCGATGGTGATCGCCATGGTGTCGCAATGGATGGTGCAGTTCCCGCTGGCCTACGTGCTGGCGAAGCACACGTCGCTGCATGCGCAGGGCCTGTGGTGGTCGTTTCCGGTGACCAACGTGGTGGTCGCGATCGTGTCGATCGCCTGGTTCGCCCGCGGAACGTGGAAGAACAAACGCCTGACCGAGGAGGACACGCAGATCGCGCAGGTCACCGATAACGTGTACGCGGAAGAGGGGCGTTGAAGCGCCGCCAAATGTCATCCCGGGATCCACGCAGCGGCTGATCGGGCACGCATGTAGCCGATGTAGGGTGGGTTCGCGCAGCGACCCCACCATGAGCGTCGGGCGAGGCAAACGCACACGGTGGGGTCGCTGCGCGAACCCACCCTACATGCCGCGCGCGGATTCCCGCCTACGCCGGGATGACGTCCACCTCAGCCCGTGCTGCGCTGCGCCTTCTCCTGCTCCGCCTTCCCGCGCACCACTGCCTTGGCCTCCGCCCAATCAGCCGGGGTCTGCTTGCCCAGCGCCGCGAAGGGGCGGGGCGCGGCCAGGTGGTGGCCGCCGTCGATGGCGATGTTCTGGCCGGTCAGGTAATCGCAGCCGTCGGCCTGCAGGAAGGTCAGCAGGTTGCACAGCTCAGGCATGCGGCCGAAGCGCTGCATCGGCACTTCGTCCTTCGACGCGGCGCCCACGTTCGCTTTCGGGATCGGCGCCAGCTTTTCCCAGGCGCTCTCGGTCGGGAACGGGCCCGGCGCGACGGCGTTGACGCGGATGTTGTGTTGTCCCCATTCGACGGCGAGCGACATCGTCATCGCATGAACGGCGGTCTTGGCCATGGCTGACGGCAGCACGTAGGCGGAGCCGGTCCAGACCCAGGTGACCAGCATGCTCACCACCGAGCCGGGCAGGCCCTGGGCGATCCAGCGGCGGCCGCAGGCGAGGGTGGAAAACAGGGCGCCGTCCATCACGGTGGAACGCACCGCGGCAAAGCCGCGCGGGCTGATGTCGATGGAGGGCGAAATGAAATTGGCCGCCGCGTTGTTGACGAGTCCCGTCAACGCGCCGCCGGCCCAGATGCGATCCACCATCGCCTCGATCTGCTCCGCCTCGCGGACGTCACACACATGGTGCTCGGCGAGGCCGCCATGAGCCGCGGTAGTGTTCAACTCTTCGACCGCCGCCTGCAGCACGGCCTCGCGCCGGCCGCAGATGTGGACCGAGGCGCCCTGCGCCACGAACTGGCGCGCCAGTTCCTTGCCGAGGCCGGTGCCGCCGCCGGTGACCAGGATGCGCTTGCCCGCGAGCACGTCGGGGCGGAAAGTGGATGGGTTCACGGAGCGTTCCTCAGGCGGGGTTGATGCCAGCGATGCCGTTGGCGACGGAGTCCTTGCGCGGACGGTACTGCGCGAACAACTGGCGGCCGATGATGTGCTTCATCACCTCGATGGAACCACCGGCGATCTTCACGATGCGCGCATCGGCGTAGGCACGCGCGATCGGGTATTCCCACATGTAGCCCCAGCCGCCGAACAGCTGCAGGCACTCGTCGACCACCTTGCAGTGCATGTTGGACAACCACATCTTGGCCATCGCCGCGTCCACCGCGTCGAGCTCGCCCTTCATGAAGTTCTCTATGCACTTGTCGGTGAACTGGCGGCCGACCACGGCCTCGGTCTTCAACTCCGCCAGCTTGAACTGCGTGTTCTGGAAATCGGCGATGGTGTGGCCGAAGGCCTTGCGGTTGGCGGTGTAGTCGACGGTCCAGTCGATCACGGTCTCGGCGACGGTGGCGGAGCGGATCGCCTGGGCCAGCCGCTCCTGCGCCAGCTTGGTCATCATCAGCTCGAAGCCCTTGCCTTCCTCGCCCAGCATGGCGGAGGCCGGCACGCGCACGTCGTCGAAGAACAGCTCCGAGGTGTCCTGTGCCTTCATGCCAAGCTTGTGGAGGTTCTTGCCGCGCCGGAAGCCAGGCAGCTTGGTGTCGACCAGGAACAGGGTGATGCCCTTGGCGCCAGCGGCGGAGTCGGTCTTGGTGGCCAGCACGATCACGTCGCACAGTTGGCCGTTGGAGATGAAGACTTTCTGGCCGGAGATGATGAAGTCGCTGCCGTTGCGTACCGCCTTCGTGCGGATGGCCTTCAGGTCGGAGCCGGCATGCGGTTCGGTCATGCCCAGCGAGCCTATGGCCTCGCCGGAAACCATCTTCGGCAGCCATTGCTGCTTCTGCTGCTCCGAGCCGAAGGAGCGGATGTAGGTGGCGACCAGGTCGCAATGGATCATGAAGCCCGGGCCGGTGAAGCCGGAGCGCGCCATCTCCTCGAACACCACCACGTCGAACAGGTAGTCCGCGCCCAGCCCGCCGTATTCCTCCGGCACCGTGCAGCACAGCATGCCGGCGGCGCCGGCCTTGCGCCACAGCTCGCGCGGCACCACCATGTCGCGCTCCCACTGGGCGTGGTGCGGCGCGATCTCGTTGGCGATGAACTTGCGCACCGTGTCGCGGAAGGCGTCGTGGTCGGGGTTGAAGAGGGTTCTCTTGAACATGGTGATCCTTCAATGCCGGGTGGCTGCGTCGCGCAATACGAACTTCTGCACTTTCCCGGTGGGCGTGCGCGGCAGGTCCGGCAGGATTTCGACGCGCTCGGGCCAGTACTGCTTGGCCACCTTGTTCTCCGCCATCCAGGCCTGCACGCCAGCCAGGTCGAGCGACTGCCCGGGCCGCAGTGCGAGGAAAGCGCAGGCGCGTTCGCCGAGGCGGTCGTCCGGATAGCCGACGATGGCCGCCGAGGACACGGCGGGATGCTTGTGCAGGAGGGCCTCGATCTCGACGACCGGCACGTTCTCGCCGCCGCGAATCAACACGTCCTTGATGCGGCCGGTGATGCGGATGAAGCCCTCGTCGTCCATGCGTGCCAGGTCACCGGTGTCGAACCAGCCGTCGGCATCGAAGGTCGGCAGGTCGGGCCGCTTGTAATAGCCGATGAACATCTGGGCGCCGCGCACCAGCAGCCTGCCGCTCTGGCCGGGCGGCAGTTCTTCGCCGGCGTCGTCCGTGACCTTGACCGCCACTCCTTCCAGCGGACGGCCATCGCTGGTGGCCGATTTATCCGCCGCGCGTTCGGGCTCCGTCAGGGTCGCCGACAAGGCTTCGGTCATGCCCCAGAGCGACGAGACCGGCAAATTCAGCTCGCGCGCAGCCCGCTCGATGAGGACCGGCGGGATGGTCGCGCCGGCACAAAGAAAGGACCGCAGCTGGGCGGGCCTGCGCGAACCGGAGGCTACTGCCTCGCAGATGTCGCTGAGGAAGGGCGTCGCGGCGGCCATGTACGTGGCTCCCTCAGCGGCCATGAGGTCGACGCCGCGCTTCGCGTCCCAGACGTCCTGGAACACCGCGGTGGCGCCGACCCGGATGGCCAGCAGGAAGGCCGCGGCGAACCCCGTCATGTGGCCCAGGGGCGAGCAGGCGAACAGCACGTCCGATGCATCCAGATGGAAGCGGCGCGACAAGGCGGTCGTGCAGGCCACCAGCGTGTTGGACGTGTGCACCGCGCCCTTGGGCGACCCGGTGGTGCCGGACGTGTACATCAGGATCGAGGCGTCGTCCGGCTGCACACCTTCGCCGCTGGCTTCGAGCCGCTCCGTCCGCCCCAGCAGCAGCTTGTCGAAGGCGTTGTCGCCCGTGCCGTCGACGACCGCGACATGGCGCAGGTGCGGCAGCTTCTCCTGCAGGTCGCGCGCCATCGCTTCGTGGTCGTGGCCGCGAAATGTCTTCGGAACCACGAGCAGCTTCGCCTCGGCGAAACCCAGCATGAACTCCAGCTCGC
>JAQGMU010000473.1 GCA_028292195.1 Ramlibacter sp.
TGCTGGCGATGCCGCTGCCGCGGACGGCGCGGGCGCTCGGCCTGCCGCTGCTGCTGCCGGTGCTGCTGTGGCAGGCGCCGCGGCCGCCGCCCGGCGAATTCGACCTGCTCGCGGCCGACGTCGGCCAGGGCAACGCGGTGCTGCTGCGGACGGCCGGCCACACCCTGGTCTACGACGCCGGCCCGGGCTACAGCCGCGAGACGGACGCCGGCCAGCGGGTGCTGGTGCCGCTGCTGCGGGCCGGGGACGAACAGGTCGCCCGCTTGGTGCTCAGCCACCGCGACCTCGATCACACCGGCGGGGCGGCGGCGGTGCTGCGGATGCAGCCGCGGGCCACGCTCCTGAGCTCGCTGGAGGACGGCCATCCCTTGCAGGCGCTGCGCCGCGCCACCCGCTGCGTCGCCGGCCAGGCCTGGGACTGGGACGGCGTGCGCTTCGAAATCCTGCACCCGCAGGCAGCGGATTACGAGCTGCCGGCCCGGCCCAATGCCATGAGCTGCGTGCTGCGGGTGGCCAACGCAAGTGCCAGCGTGCTGCTGGTGGGCGACATCGAGCGGCCGCAGGAAGCGGCCCTGCTGGAGGCGCCGGCGCGCCTGCGGTCCGACCTGCTGCTGGTGCCGCACCACGGCAGCCGCACCTCGTCCAGCGACGAATTCCTGGCGGCCGTGCGGCCGGCGGCCGGCCTGGTGCAGGCGGGCTACCGCAATCGCTTCGGCCACCCGGCCGCCGACGTGGTGGCGCGCTACCGGGCCCGCGGCATCCGCCTTTACCTGTCCGCGGCCTGCGGGGCGGCGCACTGGCGTTCGCAGCAGCCCGGGGTGGTGCAGTGCGAGCGCACGCGCGACCCGCACTACTGGCGCCCGCCTGCCGGCGGCCACGCCGGGAGAGGAGTAGGGCATGCACCGAGGCGCGAAAACCGCTCTGGAAACGGCCTGGAACTTGCTATCCTGTGCACTGGAGAACCGCGCCAATGCACAAATTCGACGAGATGTTTGCCCAGCTGCCTGGAATTGGACCGATCCAGTTCCAGACGCAGTCGCTGGGTGGGCAGACGCAGGTGCAGTCGCAGGGGGTGCGCGACCACTACCGCACCTACGCCGAATGGCTGGGGCGGCAGCCGCAGGAAATGATGCGCTCCCGGCGCGACGAAGCGGAAATGATCTTCCGCCGCGTCGGCATCACCTTCGCGGTCTACGGCGACAAGGACGAAGACGGCGCCGGCACCGAACGCCTGATCCCCTTCGACCTGATCCCGCGCATCATCCCGGCCAAGGAATGGCGGCGGATGGAAGAGGGCCTGGTGCAGCGCGTGACGGCCCTGAACCGCTTCATCCACGACGTCTACCACGAGCAGGAAATCCTCAAGGCCGGCATCGTGCCGGAGCAGCAGATCCTCGGCAACGCGCAGTTCCGGCTCGAGATGATGGGGGTGAAAGTCCCCAACAACATCTATTCGCACATCGCCGGCGTCGACATCGTGCGGGCGCCCAACGCCCAGGGCGAGGGCGAGTACTACGTGCTGGAAGACAACCTGCGGGTGCCCAGCGGCGTCAGCTACATGCTGGAAGACCGCAAGATGATGATGCGGCTGTTCCCGGAGCTGTTCAGCAGCTACCAGGTGGCGCCGGTCATGCACTACCCCGACCTGCTGCTGGAAACGCTGCGCGCCTCGGCGCCGTCCACCACCGACGATCCCACGGTGGTGGTGCTCACGCCCGGCATGTACAACAGCGCCTACTTCGAGCACGCCTTCCTGGCGCAGCAGATGGGCGTGGAGCTGGTCGAGGGCCAGGACCTGTTCGTGAAGGACAGCTTCGTCTACATGCGCACCACGCGCGGGCCCAAGCGGGTGGACGTGATCTACCGGCGCGTCGACGACGACTTCCTCGACCCCTCGGTGTTCCGTTCGACCTCCACGCTCGGGACGGCCGGCCTGCTGAACGCCTACCGCGCCGGCAACGTGGCGCTGTGCAACGCCATCGGCACCGGCGTGGCCGACGACAAGTCGATCTACCCCTACGTGCCGAAGATGATCGAGTTCTACCTGGGGGAGAAGCCGATCCTGTCGAACGTGCCCACCTACATGTGCCGCGACCCGGGCGACCTGAAATACGTGCTGGCCAACCTGCGCGACCTGGTGGTGAAGGAAGTGCACGGCGCCGGCGGCTACGGCATGCTGGTCGGGCCGGCGGCCAGCAAGGACGAGATCGAGCAGTTCCGGCTCGCGCTGCTGGCCAAGCCGGAGGGCTACATCGCCCAGCCGACGCTG
Source organism: Ramlibacter sp. (assembly GCA_028292195.1). GTDB lineage: Bacteria > Pseudomonadota > Gammaproteobacteria > Burkholderiales > Burkholderiaceae_C > Ramlibacter. The sequence continues at coordinate 2,270 of JAQGMU010000473.1, forward strand.
TCGCTTTCCAGCTGCCCGACCTACGTCGACAAGGGCATCGCCCCGCGCCACATCGACCTGCGGCCCTTCGTGCTCTCGGGCAAGGACGTGCAGATGGTGCCCGGCGGCCTGACGCGGGTGGCGCTGAAGGAAGGTTCGCTGGTGGTCAACTCCTCGCAGGGCGGCGGCACCAAGGACACCTGGATCCTGGAAGTCTGAGGGAGAACCAGCACATGCTTTCGCGCACCGCCGACCACCTGTTCTGGATGGCGCGCTACACCGAGCGCGCGGAGAACACCGCCCGCATGCTGGACGTCAACTACCAGACCTCGCTGCTGCCGCAGTCGGCGGCGGTCTCCAAGGTGGGCTGGCAGGGCATGCTGTCGATCAGCGAGCTGATGCCGCTGTACACCAAGAAGCACGGCGAGGTCGAGCCGCAGCGCGTGATGCCGTTCATGGTGAAGGACGAGAGCAACCCGTCGTCCATCGTCTCCTGCCTGCGCGCCGCGCGCGAGAACGCCCGGGCGGTGCGCGGCTCGCTCACCACGGAAGCCTGGGAGACGCAGAACCAGACCTGGCTGGAAATCAACCGCATGCTGGCGGCCGGCGACTTCGAGCGCGACCCCGGCCAGTTCTTCGAGTGGGTCAAGTTCCGTTCGCACCTGTCGCGCGGCGTCACGGTCGGCACCATGCTGATGGACGAGGCGCTGCACTTCATGCGCCTGGGCACCTTCCTCGAGCGCGC
>JAQGMU010000498.1 GCA_028292195.1 Ramlibacter sp.
CTTCACGTATTCCATCTGCCGGTTGCGCAGGAACTCGGCGCGCACGTACTGCGAGAGGCCGGTCCAGCCGAACAGGCTCAACAGAAGCAGCAGCAAGGCCACGCTCGGCGCGAAGATCGCGCTGAAGATGATCAGCAGGTACAGCTCCGGCATCGATTCCCAGATCTCGATGAAGCGCTGGAAGGCCAGGTCGGTGCGGCCGCCGAAGAAGCCCTGGATCGCTCCCGTCATCACCCCGACCACGCTGCCGATCACCATCAGCGCGATGCCGAACAGCACGCTCAGGCGGAAGCCGTACAGCAGCTGGGCCAGCAGGTCGCGCCCGCGTTCGTCGGTGCCCAGCCAGTTCTCCGCCGAGGGCGGGCTCGGGAAGGGGCGCGTGGAATAGTAGGAAATCGACTTCGCGCCGTAAGGGTTGACGGCGTAGAGCGCCCAGTTGCCGCCCTCGGTGATCTTCCTGTGGATCACCGGGTCCAGGTAGTCGGCGACCGACGGGAAGTCGCCGCCGAAAGTCGTCTCCGGGTAGTCATGCACGATCGGGAAGTAGTACTGCCCCTGGTAGCGCACCACGAACGGCTTGTCGGTGGACAGCACCTCGGCGAAGAGGCTCATCACCACCAGCGTGCAGAAGACCACCAGGCTGACGAAACCCAGGCGATTGCGGCGGAAGCGCCGCCAAGCCCGGGCGGCCGGGCTCTGCGAAATGGGCGGCATCAGCGCGGGCGGCGCCGCCTGGCCGGCGGGACTGGCTTCAATCGAACTTGACACGGGGGTCGACCCAGACATAACTCAGATCGCTGATCAATTTGGTGACCAGGCCGATCAGCGTGAACACGAACAGCGAGCCCAGCACCACGGGATAGTCGCGCCGGATGATGCTCTCGTAGCTGAGGAGGCCCAGGCCGTCGAGCGAAAACAGCGTCTCGATCAGCAGCGCGCCGGTGAAGAAGGCGCCGATGAAGGCGGCGGGGAAGCCGGTGAGGATGGGAATCAGCGCGTTGCGGAAGACATGCTTCCACAGGACGCGCCCCTCCGACAGCCCCTTGGCCCGGGCCGTCAGCACGTACTGCTTGCGGATCTCCTCCAGGAAGGAGTTCTTGGTCAGCATGGTGGTGACGGCGAAGCTGCCCAGCACCATGGCCGTCACCGGCAGCGTGATGTGCCACAGGTAGTCCGCGATGCGCCCGCCCCACCCCAGTTCGTCCCAGTTGGCGGAGGTCAGCCCCCGCAACGGAAACCACTGCAGCTGGCCGCCGAAGATCACCAGCAACGCGATCCCCAGCACGAAGCCGGGGATCGCATAGCCGACCAGCACCAGGATGGTGGTGACGAAGTCGAAGCGGGTGCCGGCGCGCACCGCCTTGGCCACCCCCAGCGGCACCGCGATCAGGTAGCTGATGAAGAAAGTCCAGAGGCCCAGGCTGATGGACACCGGCAGCTTCTCCAGGATCAGCTGGCCCACCGGCTTGTTCTGGAAGAAGCTGCGCCCCAGGTCGAAACGGGCGTACTGGCCCAGCATCTGGACGAAGCGCTCGGCCGGCGGCTTGTCGAAGCCGTACAGCGCCTTGATCTGCGCGATGCGCTTGGGGTCCACGCCCTGGCCGCCGCGGTAGGCGGAGGTGTCGCCGCCGCCGCCCTGCGCGCGCCGGGCTTCGGCGATGTATTGCTCCACCGGGCCGCCCGGCACGAACTGCGTCACGATGAAAGTCAGCAGCAGGATGCCGAGCAGGGTCGGCAGCATCAGCAGGATGCGCTTGAGGATGTAGGCAGCCATGGGCTATTTCTTCTCGGTCTTGGGCGGCATCCGGGCCCACCACGTGGTCATGAACCAGTCCATGTAGGGCACGCCTTCGGGCGGGTAGGCCGGCACCACTTCCGGCCGCTGCAGCTTCCAGTCGCTGTAGGCGATGCGGCGGCCGCGGGCGGTCCAGGCCGGGATCATGTAGTGGCCGTGGGCGTAGACCCGGTCGATGGCGCGGCAGGCGGCGAGGAAATCATCGCGGTTTTCCACGCTCGACAGCCTGGCCACCAGGCCGTCGAGGGCCGGGCTCTTGATGCCCGCGTAGTTGTTGGAGCCGGGGATGTCGGCGGCCTTGCTGCCGAACAGGTCGGCGTAGTCGGAACCCGGGAAGTGCGTGCCCGGGAAGGAAATGCCGACCATCTCGAACTTGTTCGATTCCAGCCGCTCCTGCCACAGCGCGAAGTCGACCTCGCGCACCTGGAAGTCGATGCCGAGCTGTTCCAGCGCCTTGCGCCAGGCCGCCGTCGTGGTCACGCCGCGCGCCTCGGTGCTGTCCAGGAATTCGATGGTCAGGGGCTCGCCCTTGGCATTGCGCAAGGCGCCGTCGCGGTAGGTCCAGCCGGCCTCGGTGAGCAGGGCCCGGGCCTTCAGGAGGTTGGCGCGCAGCGAGTCGCGGCCGTCGGTGCGCGGGGGCAGCGCCATCGGCCCGAAGGCTTCCGCCGGCAGGCTGGCGCGGTAGGGCTCCATCAGCGCCGTCTCGGCGGGGGACGGCAGGCCGTTCGCTTCGCAGTCGGTGTTGCCGAACACGCCCTTCACCCGCACGTAGCTGCCGCGGAACAGGTGCAGGTTCATCCACTCGTAATCCATGGCGAGCTCGATCGCCATGCGCACCCGCCGGTCCGCGAACTTGGGCAGGCGCAGGTTGAGCACGAAGCTGTAGAAGCCGTCCGGCATCTTGTGCTGGAACACCTGCTTGGCCAGTTCGCCGCTGGTCACCCGCTTGCCGGTGAGGCGGCGGTTCCAGTCGCCGGCGGAAAAGAACTGCATCAGGTCGAACTCGCCCGCCTTCAGCGCTTCCAGCTGCGCCGTGTTGTCGCGGTAGATCTTCACCGTGATGCGGTCGAAGTTGTTCATGCCCCGGCGCGCCGGCAGGTCGCGGCCCCAGTAGTTGGGATCGCGCACGTAGGTGACGTCCTTGCCGAAGCGCACCGGGCCGACCTTGTAGGGGCCGGTGCCGATCGGCGTGTCCATGACGACCTGGTCGAAGGGCTTGGCCTTGCCGTTTTCCAGGCCCCACTTGGGCGAGAACACCGGGATGCCGCCCACCGTCAGCGGCAGCTGGCGGTCCCTCTTCTTGAAGCGGAAGCGGACGGTGCGCTCGTCGATCACGTCGACGCCGGCCACGTCGGCCAGCACGGTGGCATAGGACGGCGCCGCGTACTTGGAGATCAGCGTCTCGTAGCTGTACTTGACGTCCGAGGCCTTCACCGCGTCGCCGTTGTGGAAGCGCGCCTGCGGCCGCAGCCGGAAGGTGGCCGACAGCAGGTCGGGCGCCACCTCGACGTCTTCCGCCAGCAGGCCGTACCCCGCCCCGAATTCGTCCATGGCGCCCGTCAGCAGGCCCTCGAACAGCAGGTCGGCGATGAACGACGGGGCGCTGCCCTTCAGCGTGAACGGGTTGTACTTGTCGAAGGTGGAGCTGCGGGAGCCGGGGACCATCTTCAGCTCGCCGCCCTTGGGAGCGTCGGGGTTGACGTACGCAAACGCCTTGAAGTCGGGTGGGTACTTCAGCTCGCCCCACACGCCGTAGCCGTGGGCGCCCCACGCGGCGGGCCCGGCAAGCAACAGGGCCACAGACAGCAGAAATCGCATGGACGGCGATTGTGCCGGGTTTTGGCCCGTGCCCGGACGGATCAGCTCGATCGGAACAGGTGCGCGAAGCTGCGGCTGACCTCCAGCACCTCGGGAAAGTCGCGCAGGTGCACCCGCTGGCGGCCATCGTCGTCGCGCGTCACCTGCGCCACCGCGGCCAGGTTGACGACGGCTGAACGGTGCACCTGGCAGAACTGATTGGGGTCCAGCTGCGCCAGCAGCTCGCGGATCGGCGTGCGGATGAAGCCTTCCTGGGAGCGGGTCTGCACCCGCGTGTACTTCTCGTCGGAGCGGAAGAACAGGATTTCGGAAACGTCGAAGAGCTTGGTGGTCGCGCCGGCGGTGCAGCGCACCCAGCGCAGCGGCGGCTGGGTCGCGGCCGGCGCGTCGATGCCACGCTGCAGGCGGGCCAGCTTCTCCAGCAGCGCGTCGAGCGCCGGCTCGCTGGCGGGCGCCGGCGGCGCTGCCAGGCGGGCCTTGAGCCGCTGGGCGGTCTGGGCCAGGCGCTGGGGCTCGGCGGGTTTGAGCAGGTAGTCGATGGCGCCCCGCTCGAAGGCCTCGACGGCGTATTCGTCGTAGGCGGTGACGAACACGATCTCACCCTGCCAATCCGGCAGTGCCAGGATCTCGCTGGCCGCCTCGATGCCGGTCAGGCCCGGCATGCGGATGTCCAGGAAGATCACGTCCGGGCGCAGTTCCCCGGCCAGGGCCAGCGCCTCGCGGCCGTCGCGGGCCTCGCCGACGATCTCCAGCTCGGGCCAGACCTGGGCCAGGCGGGCCCGCAGCTGCTCGCGCAGCAGCCGCTCGTCGTCGGCGATCACGGCGCGCGGCCGCGCCCCGCCTTCACCGCGGGTCATGCGGCCTGCCCCTTGGGCTCGCCGCTGCCGGCTTCCTCGGGAGCGGCGCCGGCCTTGTAGGGCACGCCGATGGTGACGGCCGTGCCCTCGCCCTCGTCGCTCACCAGCGTCAGCCGGCCCTTGCCGGGGTACAGCATGGCCAGCCGCTCGCGGATGTTCTGCAGGCCGATGCCGCTGCCCGGCGCCGGTTCCACCAGCCTTTGGGTGTCGACCAGGCCGACGCCGGTGTCGCGCACTTCCACCCACAGCATGCCGCGCTGCTGGCGCGCGGTGACGGTGATCCTGCCGCCTTCCGGCTTCGGCTCGATGCCGTGCTTGACGGCGTTTTCCACCAGCGACTGCAGCATCATGGGCGGGAAATCGGCCGCTTCCAGCTCCGGCGTCACCTGCACGTCGATTTCCAGCCGCTCCTCGATGCGCATCTTGATCAGGTCCAGGTAGGAACGCACCAGCCGCAGCTCGCGGCCCAGCGTCGAGGACTCCTGCCGCATCTGGGGCAGCGCGCCGCGCAGGTAGGTGATCAGCTTCTTCTGCATCTGGCTGGCCCGCGGCGGGTCGGTCTCGATCAGGTAGTCGACCGCGGCCAGGGTGTTGAACAGGAAATGCGGCTCCACCTGCGCCTGCAGCACCTGCAGACTGGCCTGCACCAGCTGCCGCTCCATGGCTTCGCGGCTGGCGACGTCCTGGGCCGAGCGCACCTTGGCATCGGCCTGGGCCACCCGCCGCACCACGATCTTGGCGGCGGCCAGGTAGGCAAACAGCACGATCAGCGCGGTGGCGCCCAGGTCGCCGAGAAAGCCGCGGAAGGTATAGACCTGGCGGGAGACGATTTCGGGGTCCTCGTCGTCGACGCTGACGGCGGGATTGGGATTCGGATCGGGGTCCGGCTTGGAATCGTCGCCGCTGTCGGAACTGGCGTCGGGCTTGCCCTCACTGCCGGACTTGTCGGGCGCAGGAGTCGCGGCGCCGCGGTGCCGGCGCTGGGTGACGGTGATGCCGTTGGGGCCGCCGATGGTCACGACCACCGGGTCTTTCCGGCCGGCGGTCTGCACCACCCGGTCATGCTTCAGGTTCAGCTGCTCGACAACCAGGTTGCCGGCGATCAGGATCAGCAGGAAGAGCAGGATCAGGCGCCACCAGGACAGCGATGCCGCCCATTCGGCCACTTGGGCGTTGGCCTGGCGCAACCAGCTCAGGAGGGGATAGCCACGGGAATGCGGCTGGGAAGTCGACGGTTCCGTCATTGGTGCAGGTTAACTCCGGGCCCGCCGGCTGTCGACGCGGACCCGGCGGCGCAGTCGATGCGGCCGGCCGAGGCCAGCGCGGTGGTGACCGGCAGCAGGAACTCGTCGCGCCTGGCCACGACCAGCACCGGCGGCAGCGTGATGTTGCGGGCCGTGTAGGTGGCCGCGGCTTGCGCCGCTTCCGCGGCTTCGGCCGCCCGCAACCTGGCGGTCTTGTTCAGCGGCTCGCCCGTCAGCCAGCAGGCCAGGACCAGCGTGGTGGCGGCCGCCAGCACGGCGGCTTGCAGGCCGCCATCCAGCCAGGCGGGCAGCAGCGGGGTTTCGAATTTGTTCATTTCCTCTGCTCCGGCGGACCACCGCGGCCCGTGGAAGGAAATGTAGGCAGCCGGAACGCATCGCGCAGCCGGGATGCGACGGGCCGCAGTCCGGCGCGACGAACTGCCGGAAACCGGGGCTGGCCGGAACCGCCGGGGCCATGGAATCAGGCCGCCAGGGGCGCCCGCCGGCTTTCCAGGCCGTGCGGGATCGCCGCGAGCAGCTGCAAGGTGTAGGGGTGCCGGGGCTTCTCGTAGATGGCCTGGGCGCTGCCCTGCTCCACGATCTCGCCCTGGTTCATGACCAGGATCTCGTCCGCCATGTACTTCACCACCGCCAGGTCGTGGCTGATGAAAAGGTAGGTCAGGCCGAATTCGTCCTGCAGGTCCAGCAGCAGGTTGAGCACCGTGGCCTGGACGCTGACGTCCAGGGCGCTGACGCTCTCGTCGCAGATGATCACCTCCGGGCGCAGCGTCAGGCAGCGGGCGATGGCGATGCGCTGGCGCTGGCCGCCGGAGAACTCGTGCGGGTACTTGCCGAAGGCCGTGGCCGGCAGCCCGACCTTCTGCAGCCAGCCCAGGGCCAGCCGGGCCCGCTCGTCGTCGTTGGCCCCGATGCCGTGGATGCGCATCGGTTCGATCAGGATCTGGCCCACCGTGAAGCGCGGATTCAGGCTGGCATAGGGGTTCTGGAAAATGATCTGGATGCGCCGGCGCCAGCCGCGCATGGCCTTGGGGCCCAGCTTCGCCAGGTCGGTGCCCTCGAAGCGGATGCTGCCGGCCGTGGGCTCGGTCAGCCGCGTCAGCAGCATGCCGATGGTGGTCTTGCCGGAGCCGGATTCGCCGACCACGCCCAGGGTCCGCCCTTTGTAGAGCGCGAAATCAGCCTGCTTGACGGCGTCCACGGTCTTGCGCTTGAACAGCCCTTCCTTCAGCGAATAGGCCTTGCGCAGCCCGCTGACGGCAATGAGCGGCGTGGCGCCGGCCGGCGCCGCGATGCGCTCGCCGCCCGACGGCAGGCGGCCATTGACCATGTCGTCGATCACCGGCAGCCGGTGCGGCCTGGCGTCCAGCCGCGGGCGGCAGGCCAGCAGGGCGCGGGTGTAGGCGTCCTGCGGGGCCTGGAACACGTCGGCCGTGGTGCCGCGCTCGCGCACCTCGCCGTGCCGCATCACCACCACCTGGTCGGCGAACTCGCCCACCAGCCCCAGGTCGTGGCTGATGAACAGCACGCTCATCTTCTGGCGCTCCTGCAGGCGGGCCAGCAGGTCGACGATCTGGCGCTGCACCGTCACGTCCAGCGCGGTGGTGGGCTCGTCGGCGATCAGCAGCTTCGGCTCGCAGGCGATCGCCATCGCGATCATCACCCGCTGCTGCTGGCCGCGCGACATCTGGCTCGGGTAGGCGTCGATCTTGCGGGCCTGGTCGGGGATCCCGACTTCGGCGAGCAGATCGCCGAGGTGCTGCGCATCCACATGGGCATGTCGCCCCGGCAGGCGCGCGAGCGCGCGCTGGCCCTGCTCGATGAGGTCGGCATCCCCGAAGCGAAGTCGCGCCTGAACGCCTACCCGCACGAACTCTCCGGCGGGCAGCAGCAGCGCGTGATGATCGCGATGGCGATCGCGTGTGAGCCCAAATTGCTGAGCGCCGACGAGCCCACGACGGCGCTCGACGTGACGGTGCAGCGGCAGATCGTGGACCTGCTCGC
>JAQGMU010000505.1 GCA_028292195.1 Ramlibacter sp.
ACTCGGCGAGCTTCAGGGCACCGTCAATCCACTGCAGGAACTCGGCAAGCAGATGTCGCGGCGCTACCGGCTGATCTGCTTCGACGAGTTCCATGTCGCCGACATCACCGACGCGATGATCCTGCACCGGTTGCTGGACGCGCTCTTCGACAACGGCGTCGGCTTCGTCACCACTTCGAACTTCAAGCCCGACGACCTGTATCCCGACGGCCTGCACCGCGACCGCGTCCTGCCCGCGATCGCGTTGCTCAACGAGAAGCTCGAAGTGGTCGGCGTGGACAACGGCGTCGACTACCGGCGCCGCACGATGGAGCAGGTGCGGCTGTACCACACGCCGCTGGGCCCGGCGGCCGACGCCGAGATGAACGAGGCCTTCACCCGGCTGGCGGAGTCGCACGACGAGGACCCGGTGCTGCACATCGAACATCGCGAGATCAAGGCGCGGCGCAAGGCCGGCGGCGTGGTCTGGTTCGACTTCAGGACGCTGTGCGGCGGCCCGCGCTCGCAGAACGACTACCTGGAGATCGCGACCCAGTTCCACACCCTGCTGCTGAGCGACGTGCCGCGGATGTCGGCCCGGCTGGCATCGGAAGCACGAAGATTTACCTGGCTGGTGGACGTCCTTTACGATCGCCGGGTCAAATTGATCCTGTCGGCGGAGGTGCCGCCGGAGGCGTTGTATACCGAAGGCCCGCTGGCCCACGAGTTCCCCCGCACCGTCTCCCGGCTGGCCGAGATGCAGTCCGCCGACTTCCTGGCCCTGGAACACCGCACCGTCGACACCCGCCTCACATGAAGCTCCTCCTCGCGTCCGCGCTCCTCTTCGCCGCCATCCTGCCCGCCCGCGCGCAGGAGTCGGACGTGGAGGCGAAGGAACTGAGGGAGCGCGACCGCATCAAGGCCGAACGGTCCGTGGTGGAAGAGCGCTTCAAGGTGGAGGACCACGCCTGCCGCCAGAAGTTCGCGGTCAACGACTGCCTCGACCGCGCCAAGCGCAGCCGCAGCGCCGACCTGGCGGAACTGCGCCGGCAGGAACTGGCGCTCAACGAGGCCGAGCGCAAGCGCCGCGCCGCGGCCCGCCGCCAGGAACTCGACGAACGCGTCGCGCCGGAACGGCAGCAGGAGGCCGCCGACAAGCGCGCCCGGGCGCTGCAGCAAACGGAGGACCGCGAGACCCGCTTCAACGAGAAGGCGTCCAAGCGGGCGACCGACCAGGCGGAGAAGGCGGCGCATCCCTCCGCGTCCAGGGCAGCCAGGCCGGGCACCGTGGCGCCGCAGGGCGTGCCGCGTGCCTCGCGTGCCTTCAACGCGCCGCAGCCGAAGCCGTCCCAGGCCGCCGAGAACCGGGCCAGGTTCGAAGCCAACCAGAAGGACGCGGCGCAGCACAAGGCCGCGGTCGAAGAGCGGGCCGCCAAGCGGACCAAGCCGCCGGCATCGGCGCTGCCGGCTCCCGCGAATTGAATGTTTCGCTGGGTGCGCAGCGAAGCCGCACACCCTGCATGGCCACGGCTCAGGCGCCCAGCGGCTCGAACTTGACGATCAGCAGCGACAGGTTGTCGCCGCCGCCATGCGCGCGCGAGCGCGCCTTCTCGATCAGGAACTCGGTGGCTTCGCGCGGCGACAGCGACGACAGCACCGAGCCCAGCTCCTCGGGGTTGAAGTAGTGCCAGACGCCGTCGCTGCACGCCAGCAGCGTGTCGCCGGGGCGCATCTGCTCGATGTGGTGCACGTCGGCCGGCGGGTCTTCCTCGGCGCCCAGGCAGCCCATGAGGATGTTGGACTGCGGGTGCACGTTGGCCTCGTCCTCGGTCAGCTCGCCGCGGTCCACCAGCGTCTGCACGTAGGAGTGGTCCATGGTGCGCTTCACCAGACCGTTGCTGTGGAAGTGGTAGATGCGCGAGTCGCCGGCATGCACCCAGTGGCACTGGCCGTCGGGGTTGATGATGAAGGCGGCGACGGTGCTGTGCGGTTCCTGCTCGGAGGAGATGGCGGTCAGCTTGATGACCAGGTGCGACTCCTGCACCATCTGCTTGAGCAACGCGGGCGCGTCGTCGTGGTCCGGCGAGTAGCGCTCGAACAGCTGCCTGCAGGTCATCATGACCTGGTCGGATGCCTTGCGGCCGCCGCTGCGCCCGCCCATGCCGTCGGCGACCACGCCGAGGACGCAGCCGTTGATGCGCGGATGCGAGATCAACGCGATCTGGTCCTGCTGGTATTCGCGGTCACCCTTGTGGATGCCGGTCGAAGCGGTGAGTCGGTAGCCTTTGCTTGTCATGGGGCGGAACGTAGGCGCCGGGGGCGCGTCCGCTCGATTATTGCTTGCGAAAGACGTATTATCGAATGTTACCGCCGCGGCGCATCGCCTGTTACCTTGGACTCCAACCTGCACTCCCCTGAGCGGCGCCTGATCGAGCTGCGCATGGAGCACGCCGACCTCGACGCCCTGATCGACCGGACCGGCGAACAAAGCCCCACCGACGACCTGATGGTCCGCCGCCTGAAGAAGCGCCGCCTCGCGTTGCGCGACCTGATCTCGCGGCTCGAGCTCGCGCTCGACCCCAAAGAACCCGCCTGATGACGGAACCAGCAGCGGCGTGGCTCGGAAGCGACGCGGCGCCGGCCGCGCCCGCGCCCGTGGTTCCCGGCCGGCTGGCGGACCTGGCGCGCGAAGCCTTCGTTCCCGGCGGCGTGCTGTCGCGGGCGGCCGAGGCCTTCCGCCCGCGCCCGGGCCAGACCGAAATGGCGCTGGCCGTGGCCCGCACCATCGAGGACGGCGGGGCGCTGGTGGTCGAGGCTGGCACCGGCGTCGGCAAGACCTTCTCCTACCTGGTGCCCGCGCTCCTGAGCGGCGAACGCGTGCTGCTGTCCACCGCCACCAAGACGTTGCAGGACCAGTTGTTCGGTCGCGACCTGCCGCGGCTGGCCGAGGCACTGGGCCTGCCGGTGCGCATGGCGCTCCTCAAGGGGCGTGGCAGCTACCTGTGCCCGCACCGGCTCGACCTGGCGCGGCAGGACGCCACGCTGCCGGATCGCACCGCGCTGCGCACGCTGGCCAAGGTGGAGGAATGGGCGCGCACCACCCGCACCGGTGACCTCGCCGAAATGCCGGGGCTGGACGAACGCTCGCCGGTGATTCCGCTCATCACCTCCACCCGCGACAACTGCCTGGGCTCCGACTGCCCCAAGTTCCACGCCTGCCACGTCAACGCCGCGCGCCGCAACGCCTTGGCGGCCGACGTGGTCGTCATCAACCACCACCTGTTCTTCGCCGACCT
>JAQGMU010000521.1 GCA_028292195.1 Ramlibacter sp.
GAGAAGAAGGTGCCGCCCGAGGTCGTCACCAAGGTCAAGGCCAGGGAAAAGGCGATCCTGGACGGCAAGTTCAGCGTCAAGGTGGACGACAGCCAGCCCAAGTCCACGGCGAAGTAGACGGTGCGACGCCTGCCTTCCTTCCTGGGCGCCCTGCTGCTTGCCGCGGCCCTGCTGCTGCAGGCGGGCTGCGCCGGTGCGCCGGCCACGGCCTCCGACGCGCTGCGCCTGGACGCCGCGCCCCGCGTCGCCGTCATTTCGGCCTTCCAGCCGGAGCTGACGCTGCTGCTGTCGCGGGTCGAGCAGCCGCGCAAGTTCACCGTCAACGGCGTAGCCTTCACCACCGGCACGCTGCAAGGCAAGCCGGTGGTGCTGTTCCTGAGCGGCATCAGCATGACCAATGCGGCCATGACGACGCAGCTGGCGCTGGACCGCTTCAACGTGTCGCACGTGGTGGTGAGCGGCATCGCGGGCGGCGTCAATCCCGCCTTGCACATCGGCGACGTGACGGTGGCGCAGCGCTGGGGCCAGTACCTTGAAGTGCTGGTGGCGCGCGAAGTGGCGCCCGGGCGCTACCAGCCGCCGGTGTGGATGCAGGACGCGACGCTGCCCAACTTCGGCATCTTCTTTCCGCGCCCGGTGGAGGTGCGCGCGGCCGGCCGCACAGGAACGGAGCGCAAGTTCTGGTTCGAGGCCGACCCTGGCCTGCTGGCCGTGGCGGAACGCGTCCGCGGACTGGCACTGGAAAGCTGCGACGCCCAGCGCAATTGCCTGAGCAAGCCGCCGCGGGTGGTGCTGGGAGGCAACGGCGTCTCGGGCCCGGCCTTCGTCGACAACGCCGGCTTCCGCGAGTACACCTACAGGACCTTCCAGGCCAACGTGCTGGACATGGAGACGGCGGCGATGGCCCAGGTCGCCCATGCCAATGCCGTGCCCTTCATCGCCTTCCGCTCGCTGTCGGACCTGGCCGGCGGCGGCGAGGGCGAGAACGAGATGGGCACCTTCTTCAAGATCGCCGCGGACAACTCGGCCCGGGTGCTGATGGCCTTCCTCGCCGCATGGAAGTAGGCGGCGCCGCGGCCCCGGTGCTGCGCATGGAGCGCATCACCAAGCGCTTCGGACCGCTGCTGGCCAACGACGCCGTCTCGCTGCAGCTGGCCGCCGGCGAGGTGCTGGGCCTGCTGGGCGAAAACGGCGCGGGCAAATCGACCCTGGTCTCCATCCTGTTCGGGCACTACGTGCCGGACGCCGGCCGCATCGAGGTGGCCGGCCGCCCGCTGCCACTGGGTCAGCCGCGCGCGGCACTGGCCGCCGGCATCGGCATGGTGCACCAGCACTTCACGCTGGCCGACAACCTCTCGGTGCTGGAAAACGTGGTGCTCGGCACCGAGCCGTTCTGGCGGCCCTTCACGCGGCGCGCCGAGGCGCGGGCCCGGCTGCGGGAGGTGGGGCGGCGCTTCGGCCTGGCGGTCGCGCCCGATGCCCTGGTGGGCACGCTGTCGGTCGGCGAGCGGCAGCGGGTGGAAATCCTGAAGGCGCTGTACCGCGGCGCCCGCATCCTGATCCTCGACGAGCCGACCGCGGTGCTGACGCCGCAGGAAAGCGAGGCGCTGTTCGCGACGCTGGGCGACATGGTGGCGCAGGGGCTGGCCATCATCTTCATCAGCCACAAGCTGGCGGAAGTGCAGCGGGTGGCGCGGCGGGTGGTGGTGCTGCGCGGAGGACGCGTCGTGGCCGAGGCGGCGACGGCGGACACCAGCCCGGCGCAGCTGGCGAACTGGATGGTGGGACAGGACGTGGCCTTGCCGCAGGCACGGCCGTCGGCCGTGGCGCAGCGACCCGCGGTGTGTGCGCTGGAGGCCGTGAGCACCGCAGGCGGCCGCGAGCGGCTGGACGCCGTGTCGCTGGAACTGCGGGCCGGCGAAATCACCGCCGTCGCCGGCGTTTCCGGCAACGGCCAGCTGGCGCTGGCGGAGTTGTTGTGCGGGCTGCGGCCGGTGGCAACGGGTCGCGCCCTGCTCGGCGACGCCCCGTTGCGCGCCGATCCCGCATGGCTGGTGCGGCAGGGCGTGGCCCGCATCCCGGAAGACCGGCACGGCACCGGCGTGGTGGGCGACCTGCCGGTGTGGGAGAACGCGGTGTCGGAGCGCCTGCGCAGCCCCGCGTTCCGCCGCGGTCCCTGGGTCAAGCGGCAAGCGGCGCGCGCCCATGCCCGCGCCATCGAGCAGGCCTTCGACGTGCGCGGCGCCGGGCTGGACGCCCCGGCCCGTTCGCTGTCGGGCGGCAACATGCAGAAGCTGATCCTGGGCCGGGCCCTCTACGCCCCCGACGGCGGCACGCCGCGCCTGATCGTCGCGCACCAGCCCACCTGGGGCCTGGACGTCGGCGCGGTCGCCTATGTGCAGCAACAACTGCTGGCCGCGCGCGACGCCGGCGCCGCGGTGCTGCTGATCTCGGACGACCTCGATGAAGTATTGGTGCTGGGCGATCGCATCGCGGTGATGCATGCCGGCCGCCTGACCGCGGCACTTCCGGCTTCGGAATGGACCCGCGAGCAGATCGGCCTCGCCATGGCCGGCGCCTCCGTCCTGCCCCCTCTCCCCTCCGGGGAGAGGGCTGGGGTGAGGGACAGCCCGCCATGAGACTGGAAAAACGCAGTTCCGTCTCACCTGTGGCCCTGGCCCTGGCCCCGATCGGCGCCGTAGCCTTCACCCTCGCCATCACCTCCCTCCTCGTCCTCTGGGCCGGCGCCCCCGTCGCCCCCACCTGGGCCGCCCTCTTGAACGGCGGCTTCGGCTCCGTCTTCGCCTGGACCGAAACCCTCACGCGCGCCACGCCCCTCATCCTCACCGGCCTGGCCGCCACCGTTGCCTTCCGCGCCCGCCTGTTCAACATCGGCGCCGAGGGCCAGTTGTATGCAGGCGCGCTGGCCGCGGTGGCGGTCGGCGGGCTGCACGGCGGCACCGGCTTCGCAGCCTCGCCTGCCCTGCTGCTGCCGCTGATGTTCCTGGCCGCCGCACTGGCCGGCGCCCTGCTCCTGCTCGGGCCGGCCCTGCTGAAGGCGCGGCTCGGCGTCGACGAGGTGGTCACCACGCTGCTGCTCAATTTCATCGTGCTGCTGGCGGTGTCGGCGCTGCTCGATGGCCCGATGAAGGACCCCGGCGGCCTGGGCTGGCCGCAAAGCGTGGCACTGCAGGACGGCCTGGAGCTGGGCAAGCTGGTGCCCGGCACGCGGGTGCACACCGGCCTGCTCGCCGCCGGCGGGCTGGCGCTGGTGCTGTGGGTCGTGTTCAAGTACACCGTGTTCGGCTTCGACCTGCGTGCGCTGGGCGCCAACCCGCAAGCCGCCGCCTTCGCCGGCGTGCCGCCGCTGCGCACGATCGTCTGCGTCGCCCTGGTTTCCGGCGCGCTGGCGGGCCTGGCCGGAGCCATCGAGGTGGCCGGCCGCGCCGGCTACGTCACGCTCGACATGTCGCCCGGCTATGGCTACAGCGGCATCGTCATCGCGATGCTGGCCGGGCTGCATCCGCTGGCGCTGCTGGCGGCCGCGGTCTTCGTGGCCGGCGTGCTGGTGGGCGCCGACAGCATGAGCCGTGTCATCGGCGTGCCGACGTATCTCGCCGACGTAATCGTGGCGGCGTCGCTGATCTCGGTGCTGGTGGCGACGTTGCTCACGCAATACCGGTTGCACTTACAAATATGAGCGCATGAGCGAGCTGCTCGACATCGTCATCACCC
>JAQGMU010000525.1 GCA_028292195.1 Ramlibacter sp.
CGCCATCGGCCCGGTGCTGCTGGGGGCGGCCAAGCCGGTGCATATCCTGACGGCCAGCGCCACGGTGCGCCGTATCGTCAACATGACGGCCCTCACCGTGGCTGACGCCAACGCGACCCGGTAACGCCTTTTTAGACAGCTGGCACTAACTTTACAAATTGCCGGGCGCGCCGGATCGGCCCTGCCCAGTGCCCAAAATTTGGGCATCGGCTTGCCTTTTGAAGGAACCTCGGTCACACTAGCGGCCTTGAAAGTTCCGGGTTTACCCGGGTATTGAAGAGTTCCGGCTCCCTCGGGAGCCAGAGTGGCGATTCCTTGAAGATCTCCCCAGAAGGTCCCATCCTCTCCCGCCGTGCCGTCGTCAAGTTTGCGCTAACTAGCGCAATCCTGGCTCTGGCGCTGACCGGGATTCCCGCGGTGCAAGCCCGGGAACGCCAAGATGGGGCGGCCACCGTCAGGGTGGCCGAACTGCCGCGGCAGGGCCAGGAGGCCTATGGACGCATCCGCCAGGGCGGTCCGTTCCAGTTTGACAAGGACGGCATGGTGTTCGGCAACCGGGAGCGCCAGCTCCCGACCGAAAGGCGCGGCTACTACCGCGAATACACCGTGACGACGCCAGGTTCACGCGACCGGGGTGCCCGGCGCATCGTGTGCGGAGGTCCAGCCCGGGCTCCGCACGCCTGTTTTTACACCGCTGACCACTACGCCAGCTTTCGAAAGATTGTGGAGTGACCCGAAATGATGCGGGATGAGTTTTTGACTACCGAGAAAGAACCAGAGATGGAGAAGCCACTTCGTCCTGAAACTTCCGACACGCCGTTGAAAGGCGTGCGCAGCAACATCGTGCAGTCGATCCGGGCCTTCCGGATTTCCGACCTGCAGGACGCCGCCACGGCCATGGGCCACCATTTCCTGTATGCCAATCTGGCCACGGCCCAGAGCAAGCAGGACGTGCTGGACATGATCGCCGCGCAGTTCACGTTCCCCCAGCATTTCGGGAAGAACTTCGACGCGCTGTACGACTGCATGACGGATCCGTTGCACAAATCAGGCCCGCAGCCGGGCTTCATCGTGGTGCTGGAACACATTCCGGCCAACGGGAAGTTCGACAAGGAAGCGCGCGAGCAGCTGCTGGACATCTTCCGCGACACCGCCGACTTCTGGGCGGACCGAAAGGTGCCATTCCGCTGTTTCTATTCTTTTCGGTAGCCCGTTCCGCGCAACAAGGCCAAGCGGAACGGGCGGTCGAGGCCCAGGGCGAACCGGTGCATCAGCCGGTCGCCACCACGGAAACCGGCGAGAAGATGCCGACGGACAAGCTGCTCGACGTGTCGCCCCTGGCGCTGCGCATGAGCAGCCCCTTCAACGCGAGCTACTGGCTCGCGGCGGCGTAGAGACAAGCTGCCACAAGGAAAAGCCCCGCAGTGCGGGGCTTTTTTCATTCGACGCCCGGTGCTACAAGGACAGCGCCACCGCGAGGTACTCCGCCACCGGCACCTCCTCGGCCCGCCGCTGCACGTCGAAGGTCCCCGCGAACCCCTTCTCCTCCAGCCACTTCCCCAGCGTGTTGCGCAGGATCTTGCGGCGCTGGCTGAACGCCACCTGCACCATTTCCGACAGCAGCTTCTCGTCGACCGCGGCCGGCTGCGCCAGGGGCACCATCCGTACCACCGCGCTGTCCACGCGGGGCGGCGGGTCGAACGCCTGAGGCGGCACGAACAGCACGTCCTCCATCGCGTAGCGCCACTGCAGCATCACCGACAGCCGGCCGTAATCGGCCGTCGCCGGCACCGCCACCATCCGGTCGACCACTTCCTTCTGCAGCATGAAGTGCTGGTCCTCGACCACGCCGACGTGCCGCAGCAGGTGGAACAGGATCGGGCTGGAGATGTTGTACGGCAGGTTGCCGGCCACCCGCAGCTTCGCCACGCCGCGCTCGCGCGCCAGCGCCGTGAAGTCGACGTTCAGCACGTCGGCTTCGACCACGTCGAGTTGCGGATGCTTGCGCAGGCGCGCGGCCAGGTCGCGATCGAGCTCGATCACGGTCAGCCGGCCCAGCCGCTCCACCAGCGGCTGCGTCAGCGCGGCCAGCCCGGGGCCGATTTCCACCATGGCCTGGCCGGCGCGGGGATCGATCTCGCGCACGATGCTGTCGATCACGCTGCCATCGGCCAGGAAATGCTGGCCAAAGCGTTTGCGCGCCTGGTGCTTCATCGCTTGCGCGCCCGCTGCTTCACGCTTACTGCGGCGGCTCGCGGTACTCCACGTACGCCCGGCCGCGCACTTCCTGCGACCACGACACGTAGGCCTCGTCGAGCTTGCGCTCGCGCAGCATGTTGCGCGCCACTTCGCGCTGCTCCTTCTGGCCCAGCGTGCTCTGGCGCCGCTCCAGCAGCTGGATCAGGTGGATGCCGAAGCGGCTGACCACCGGGTCGGAGATCTGGCCCGGCGCCAGTGCGTTCAGCACCTCCTCGAACTCCGGCACGAACATGCCCGGGCTGGCCCAGCCCAGGTCGCCGCCGTTCTTGGCGCTGGCGTCCTGCGAGTTCTCGCGCGCCAGCTGGGCGAAGTCGCCCTGGCCGGCCAGCATCCGCCGCTTGAAGTCGGCCAGCCGCTGCAGTGCCTGCGTCTCGGACATCTGCGGCGTCGCCCGCAGCAGGATGTGGCGGGCATGGCTTTGCGTCACGCTGATGCCGGCGGGGCTGGACTGGCGCTTCTCCAGCACCTTGACGATATGGAAGCCGGCGCCCGAACGCACCACGTCGCTCACCTCGCCTTCCTTCAGGTCGCGCGTCACGTCGACGAACAGCGGCGGCAGGCGGTCGGCGGGGCGCAGGCCTACCTGGCCGCCATTGGCGGCGGCGCCGGCCGCGTCGGAGTTCTCGCGCGCCAGCTTGCCGAAGTCCTCGCCGGCGCGTGCCCGCGCAAGCAGTTGGTGCGCCTTGGCCTGCAATTGCGCCACCTGGCCGGCGGGGGCGTTCTCGGGCACGCCCACCAGGATGTGGGCCAGGTTGATCTCGGTGTTGCCGCCCGCGGCGAGGCTCTGTTCCTGCTCGCGCAGGAAGTTGTCGACGTCGAACTCCGTCACCTTCGCCATCGGCGCCAGCTCGCGCTCGCGCAGGCGCTGCAGCAGGATCTGGTTGCGCAGGTCGGCCCGGAACTGGGCGACGTTCAGGCCGTCGGCCACCAGCCGGCGGCGCAGTTCGGCCACTTCGACGCTGTTGCTGCGCGCCACGTTCTGCTCGGCCAGGTCGACCATCGAATCGTCGGCGCGCACGCCGTTCTCGCGCGCCAGCTGCAGTTGCGCTTTCTCGGTGACCAGGCGTTCCAGCACCTCGCGCGCCAGCTGCGGCCGCGGCGGCAGCGGCGAGCCCTGCTGCGCCAGCTGCTGCTCGTAGCGCAGCATGCGCACGCGCACTTCGTTGTTGGTGATCGGCTCGGAGTTCACCACGGCGACGATGAAGTCGGCTGCGCGCGGCCCGCTGGGGCCGGGGGTGAGGTTCGGGCCGAGCTGGGTGCTGGGCCGCAAGCCCTGCGCCGCCGCCGGGGGGCTCAGGCTGGCGAGCAGGCCGGCACAGGCAAACGCCAGGGCCAGGGTACTGAATTTCATCATCGAGGGCATCTGATCAGTCGTAGTTGCTGAACCGGCTGGGAGGCAGCACCTGCTCGCGCAGGAACTGGTAGCGGGGGATATTTTCCTTGAGGGTCTGCAGCGCGTTGGAGCCCAGCTTGCTCAGGCCGACGAACTCCAGCTGGAACAGGATGCGCTTGTTGGCATTGGTGGTGCCGGCCTGCAGGCGCTCGAACACGACCCGGCCCAGCCAGCAGCCGGCATCGTATTCCAGTCCCACCACGGCATCCACCAGCCGGCGGTCCTTCATGCTGTAGTTCATGCGCCCGACGCTGTACCAGCGGCCGTCGCCCTCGCCGCGGCCGGGGCCCAGGTCCTGGCCCTTGCTGCCCCACAGGTCGTTCAGCGGCCACTGCCAGCCCACGTCGATCTGCTCGCTGAGGTCGCGCTGCAGCCGGTAGGCGGCGCTGATCACATGATAGTTGCCTGGCGAGTAGCGGAAGCCGACGGTCGAACGGATCGAGCGGCTGGTCTTGGGGTTGTACTGCACGGTGGAATCGAAGCTCCACTGCGGCACCAGGCTGACCGAGGCGCCGAACAGCAGGTCCGACAGGCGCTCGCTCACCGGCGCGCCGCCCGGCAGGGTCACCTTCTGGTCCTTGAAGCGCACCCGCTGCGCCACGCCGAACTTGGCCGCCTCGGCGCCCGTGTCCGGGTCCAGCAGGCGGGTGGTGGCGCCCAGCGTCAGCAGGTTGTTGTCGGAGATGCGGTCGTTGCCGGCAAAGGCGTTCTCGGTCCAGATGGTGGCGAAGTTGAAGTCGTTCAGGCCCGAGTCGTAGTTCGGCAGCGTGCTCTGGTCGCGAAAGGGCGTGTAGACATAGAAGGCGCGCGGCTCCAGCGTCTGCAGGAAGGCGCGGCCGAAGTAGCTGGTATTGCGCTCGAAGATCAGCCCGCTGTCGAGGCTGACGGTGGGTATCACCCGGTCGGCCGAACGGCCGGATTCGGTGGCGGTCGAATCCAGGTTGTAGTGCGTGGCGTGCAGCTGCGCCTTGGGCGTGAAGAACCACCCCGGCGCCTCCCAGGGGCGGCTGACCTGGGCCAGCATGTAGGTGCGGTTGCCGTTCGGCTGGTTGGTGTCCGGCAGGGCGGCAAAACGGGTGCGCACGGTGTCGTCGAAGCTGCGGGTGAAGCGCGTGAAGTCGGTCTCCCACACCGTTTCCAGGCCGCCCGGCAGGTTGGTCTTGGCGTGGTGCGCCTGCAGCTCCGGCGAGCGGTCGTATGGCGGCAGGATCAGGTCGGTGGGGTTCTGCAGCGTCTGCCACTTCTGCTCGCGCGCCAGGAAGGCGAAATCGCCCAGGCCCCAGGCCAGCAGGCCGTCGCCCGCCAGCAGGCGCTGCGTGAGCGAGGAGCTGTTGCGCGAGAAATCGCTCCAGTAGTCGTCGTCGCTCACCCGGTTGATGTTCAGGGTGAGCGCGCCCGCGCCGTAGGCGGCGGCGGGCGTGGTGAAACGCTGCAGGTGCTGGTAGCTGTAGCCCCAGCGGTCGCGGTCGCGCAAGCGGTCGTTGGGCAGGTAATTGCCGCGCAGCGTGCCGTTGTAGGTGTTCTCGAGGTAGCGGAATTCGCCGCCGAGGTCGACGCCGCGCTTGGACATCAGCGTCGGGTACAGCGTGGCGTCGCGGTTCGGCGCGATGTTCCAGTAGTAGGGCAGCGTCAGCTCGAGGCCGCTCTTGTTGTCCAGGCCGATGGTGGGCGGCAGCACGCCCGACTTGCGCTTGTCCGAAAGCGGGAAGCTCATGGCCGGCACCGGCAGGATCGGCACCCGGAAGAAGCTGAGCACGACGCCCTCGGCCTCGCCTGTCTCCTCCTCCTCGTCGAGGCGCAGCGTCGAGGCGCGCAGGATCCAGTCCGGCAGCCAGCTCGGCCCCGGCTTGCGCCTGCAGGTCGTGTAGCTGCCGTTGTGGATGATCGAGTGCTTGTCGTCGATGAAGTCGACCCGCTCGGCCTCGCCGTAGGCGTCGTTGCGCAGGAAGCGGTAGCGCGGCTCGTTGAAGAAGCCGTGAAAGGCGTCGACCTCCAGCTGCAGCAGCGGCCCTTCGTAGATGTTGCCGGCCTTGTTGATGTAGACGTTGCCGGTGGCGGTGGCCAGGTCGCGCGGCTGGCTGTAATCGAGCTTGTCGGCGCGGATCACCGTGTCGCCCTTGCGCAACGAGGCGCCGCCCTCGATCACCGTGTTGTTGTCGGTCTGGCCGCTGATGCGGTCGCCCTCCACGAAGGTGGGCAGCTGGTTGCGCGCGTCCTGCGGAATGTCCTCGCGCAGCTTCGGGCTGGGCTTCAGGCGCGGCACGGGTTCGTCCGCCTGCGCGTAGCCGGGAAGCGGCTGCAGCAGCGAGGCGATGACCAGGGTCACCGGGCTCAGGGCGAAACGGGCGCGGAGCGCCCGGGATCTCGTTTGGTGCATCAGGGTGGGAGCCCGGGCGGCCGGCCGGCCGGCGCGCCAGGGTGGATTTGTAGAATCGATTATCCATGAGCGATTCCGTGCCACCACCCTCCCAGTCCGCCGCGCCGCCCGACTCCGTCCCCTGGCCCGACGCGCGGCGCGAAGCCGCCTTCCATGCCTGGCTTGCCGCCATCGCCCCGCGCCACGGCCTGCAGCCGGCCAGCGTGCGGCCGGCCTCGGCCGACGCCAGCTTTCGCCGCTACCTGCGGGTGGACGCTGCCGGCGGCTCGCGGATCATCATGGACGCCCCGCCCGAGAGGGAGAACTGCCGGCCGTTCGTGCAGGTCGCGCAGCTGATGCAGGCGGCCGGGCTGCTGGTGCCTCGGGTGCTGGAATGGGATGAACCGCAGGGCTTCATGCTGCTGGACGACCTGGGCACCCAGACCATGATCGAAGTGGTGGACGCGCAACAGCCGCAGGCCAACCGGCAGCTTTACCTGCAGGCGGTCGACGCTTTGGTCGCCTGGCAGCTCGCCTCCAGGCCAGCCGTGCTGCCGCCTTACGACCAGGCCCTGCTGGCCCGCGAGCTGGCGCTGTTTCCCGACTGGTACCTGCAGCAGCATCGCGGCCTCACCCTGAGCGAGGCCCAGCGCGGCACGCTGGACAGCCAGTTCCGCCTGATCGTCGAGCGCAACCTGGCTTCGCCCCAGGTCTACGTGCACCGCGACTTCATGCCGCGCAACCTGATGATCCCGCGCGACCCGGCCGAGCTGCGGCTGGGCGTGCTGGATTTCCAGGACGCCGTCTACGGGCCGGTGACCTACGACATCGCCTGCCTGATGCGCGATGCCTTCCTCAGCTGGGACGAGGAATTCGTGCTGGACATCACCGTGCGCTACTGGCAGCAGGCGCAGAAGGCCGGCCTGCCGGTGGACAGCGACTTCGGCGAGTTCTATCGCGGGGTGGAGTGGATGGGACTGCAGCGCCACCTGAAGGTGGCCGGCATCTTTGCCCGCCTGACGCTGCGTGACGGCAAGCCGAAATACCTGGCCGATGCCCCCCGTTTCATCGCCTACATCCGCGCCACCACGCACCGCTACCGCGAGCTCACGCCGCTGGCGCGCCTGATCGACGAAATCGAGGGCGGCGACGCGGTGAGCGGCTTCGCCTTCGGGCGGCTCTGACGCAGTGCCGCGCTTCCACTGCCCCGAGCCGCTGCGCCCCGGGCTCGAGCTCGCCCTGCCGCCTGGCCCGGCGCGCCACGTGCAGGTGCTGCGGCTGCAACCGGGCGACGCGCTGACCCTGTTCGACGGCCGCGGGGGCGAATACGGCGCCCGCGTGACGCACATGGGCCGCAGCGAAGTCCGCGTGCTGGTCGAGGCGCACGACCCGGTCGAACGCGAGTCGGCGATCCAGGTGCACCTGGCGGTCGGCATGCCGGCCAACGAACGCATGGACTGGCTGGTGGAGAAGGCCGCCGAACTGGGCGCCGCCTCGATCCAGCCGCTGCTGGCCGAGCGCAGCGTGCTGCGGCTGGCCGGCGAGCGGGCGCAGAAGAAGCAGGCCCACTGGCAGGGCGTGGCCATCGCGGCCTGCGAGCAGTGCGGCCGCAACCGCGTGCCGGCGGTGCTGCCGGTGCAGCCGCTGCAGGCCTGGCTGGCGGCGCAGGCGCGGCCGGGCCTCATCCTCTCGCTGCGGGCGGGCACCCAGCCGCTGGCGGCGCACGCGGGGGGCATTGAAGTCACCTTGCTGAGCGGGCCTGAAGGCGGGCTGGCGGCGGCCGAGGAAGATGCCGCCGCGGCCCGCGGCTGGCAGCCGGTGCACCTGGGGCCGCGCGTGCTGCGCGCCGAAACCGCGCCGCTGGCGGCGCTGGCCTTGCTGGCGCTGGGAACGGCCGGGCCAGGGAACCAGGGGGTCTAAGCCGCGACGCCGAGCGCTTCGGTTCGTCCCGTGGATGCAGGATTGGAGAGATTCAGATCGCTTGCCTTCTGCCAACCGAAGAAGCGGATCACGTCGTCACGCCGAGCGAGTGCATCCTTCTCGCCCAGCGCGATGAGTTCGTTGGTGTAAGGCGCCTCGAACAAGAGATAGCTGGTGAGCGCCGCCCCGCGCGCATCCGAGTTCGAGACACCCAAGGCGCGCAGCAGCGCGCGAATCGGCCGCGGCAAGCTGCGCACATGGCGGGCAGCGATGTCGTCGAGGCGCTGGCTCGGCGCGATGACCAGCAAGGTCAACGGCCGAAGCGGCGTTTGCGCGCGGACTTGAGGCGGCAGCAGCGACAGGGTGTGGTTTATCCGGTGCACCCGCTCGACATCGAGGGCCAGCGCGTCCAGGAAGATACCCGACATCGCATGCCCCGCAACCTGGGCGAGTGAAGGATAGTCGCGCAACGCCTCGCGGTCGTCTTCCCCCGTCGGCTCGTGCATGCGGCCGGCGCCGATCACCAGGATCCGTTCGGCGCCGAGATGAATCGCCGGCGAGATTGGAGCCGTCTGACGCATCGACCCATCGCCCAGCCACTCGGCGCGGCCGCGGACCTCGACCGACGCAGCCGGAAACACGAAGGGGATTGCGGACGAAGCGAGCAGGTGCGGCACGGTGATCGTCGCCGCGTGCGCGATTCGTTGCGACCGAATCCAGCTGGCCACTTCGTCCCTGGCTTGATAGAACGTCACATGGTGGCCCGTGGTGTAGCTGGAAGCGCTGACAGCGAGCGCCCGCAGATGACCCTCTCGCATCAGCTGCGGCAGCCTGTCCAGGTGCACCTTGCCGGCAAGAAGGTGCGATAGCGGCGAGTTGTCCAGCAGCGAACGAGGCTTGGCCCGCCACCATCGGGCGATGGCCCACCCCACCGTCATTGTCGTGAGCCAGCGCGCACCGCTGCGCGCCACGCCCATGGCGTCGGCGCGATACACCTGTTCGACGGTGATGCCGCGCCACATGCTGGATAGATCCGCGACCGCCAGGTCGAAGTCGTCAGCACCGGACGCCAGGACTGCTGCGTTGATGGCGCCTGCGGAAGTGCCCGTGATGATCGGAAAAGGATTGACTTTCGAGGGCGCGACCTCGCGGCGGATGCGGGCGATGGCCCGCAGCACGCCGATTTGATAGGCAGCACGCGCGCCGCCGCCGGTGAGGACGAGTCCAGCGGGCGGCAGTTCACCGAACCCGGGATCAACGGCCATGGCAAATGGAACTTCAAGCCCGCTCCACATCGAGTGAACTGGAGAAGTCGGTCCAGGATCTGAATTACTCGTCATTGCACCCTCCTGCCTCAAATCCCGCCACCGACCGGCGTCCTTGGTCGTCGCTCGCCGATCTCCATTTTGGGCCAACGGCGCATGCCGTCATTGCGACGACGTCCACAAGGCTACACACCATCCGATGAAGAAGGGCGCGTACCCCACGAGAAGCATTGGTATGACGAAGAGGGCAACGCCATATTCCTCATGATGGACTTCGATGTAGTTGCACAAGCTCTTCATCTTGACCTCCCTGGATTCTGGTCGTCACCCGAACGCCGGGCATGCATCAATGTAGGCGTCGCCGCGCTCCGGCACTAGGCGAGAGATCGTGATGAGAATCGTCCACTGCCGTAAGCAATGGACCGGCCCCGGTCGAGTCCGATTGATCGCAAAACTGGATGAGAGCACGCCGCCCGGCCCGACTAGTGGGAGGAGCGGCAGAACCCTAGGCTACGTCCTCCTCC
>JAQGMU010000536.1 GCA_028292195.1 Ramlibacter sp.
AAGGGGCGCAACCTCTCCGAGGGCGTGCCGCGCAGCTTCACCATCTCCTCCAACGAGATCCTGGAAGCGCTGACCGACCCGCTGAACAACATCGTGTCGGCCGTCAAGAACGCGCTGGAACAGACCCCGCCGGAGCTGGGCGCCGACATCGCCGAGCGCGGCATGATGCTGACCGGCGGCGGCGCGCTGCTGCGCGACCTCGACCGGCTGCTGGCCGAGGAAACCGGCCTGCCCGTGCTGGTGGCCGAAGACCCGCTGACCTGCGTCGTGCGCGGCTGCGGCATCGCCCTGGAGCGCATGGAACGGCTGGGCTCCATCTTCACCAGCGAGTGATGCCTGATCCCCGGTGGCATGAGCCGCCGGGCACAATCCGCCTATGCCGTTAGGCACCCTCGACCGCACCCCCCCACCCTTCTTCAAGCAGGGACCGTCAGCCCTCTCCAAGCTGATGGTGTGCAGCGCCTTGGCGCTGTTCCTGATGGTGGCGGACACCCGCTTCAAGATCACCCAGCCGGTGCGGTCCACCGTGGCCATGGTGGTGTTCCCCGCGCAGTGGCTCGCCATGCGGCCGGTGCTGGCCATCCGCGTCGTCACTGAGTACGTGGGCGGCCTGCACCAGGCCCGCGCCACCGAGGAAGACGCGCGCCGCAAACTGATCCTGCAGGCGCAGCGCGCCAACCAGGTGGAGCAGCTCACCATCGAGAACGCGCAGTTGCGCAAGCTGCTGGCGCTGCGCGAGCGCCTGAACACGCCGTCGATCGCGGCCGAAGTGCTGTACGACGCCGCCGATCCCTACACCCGCCGCGTGATCATCGACAAGGGCCTGGCCCAGGGCATCGCCCCCGGCTCGCCGGTCATCGACGAGTCCGGCGTGCTGGGCCAGGTGACGCGCGTGCACCCGCTGATCAGCGAAGTGACGCTGGTGACCGACCGCGAGCAGGCGGTGCCGATCATCAACACCCGCACCGGGTCGCGCGGCATCGCCTACGGTGACGCCGGCGCCCACGGCACCGGCGGGCTGGAGCTGCGCTACATGGCCGCCAACGCCGACGTCCAGCCCGGCGACCTGCTCACCACCAGCGGCGTCGACGGCGTCTACCCGCCCGGCATCCCGGTGGGCAAGGTGGAGAAGGTGGACCGGCGGCCGGACTCGGCTTTCGCCCGCATTTCCTGCCAGCCGCAGGCGCTGGTCGACGGCGCCCGCCACGTGATGGTGCTCAAGCCGCTGCTGGCGCAGATCCCGCCGCGGCCGCAGCCGGAAGACGCGCCGCCCACGCTCAAGCGCGGCGGCAGGGGGCCCAAGCCATGATCATGCGTCCGGGCCAGGCACTGCTGCTGCCGGCCAACCCGTTCTTCATCTGGTTCAGCCTGGTCTTCGCGATGATGCTGAACATGCTGCCGGTCGGCCGGCTGGCCTGGATGCCCGATTTCCTGGCCGTCGGCCTGGTGTTCTGGAGCGTGCACCAGCCCCGGCGCGTCGGCGTCGTCGCGGCCTTCCTGTTCGGCCTGGCGATCGACGTCCACCAGGCTTCGCTGCTGGGCCAGCACGCCCTGGCCTACACCACGCTGAGCTACTTCGCGATCACCATCCACCGCCGGCTGCTGTGGTTCAAGGTGCCGTCACAGGCGGTGCAGGTGCTGCCGCTGTTCGTCGCCGCGCATGCGATCGAGATGGCCATCCGCTTGCTGGCGGGCGGGTCGTATCCTGGGGCGACCTTGCTGCTGGCCCCGGTGCTGGAGGCCGCGCTGTGGCCGGTCGTCAGTATTCTTCTGTTGGCGCCGCAACGCAGGGCACCGGATCCGGATGAAAATCGGCCCTTATGAAACCTTGGGGACAGACCAAAAGCGAAGCGTTGCTCTGTCCTCAACTGATTAATGCGGGGGGACAGACCGAAAGCGTAGCGTTGCCCTGTCCCCAACTGACTAGAGTCGAATGACTGAACTCCGCAACGTCGAAGCCGACCTGTCGCGCTTCCGCGGCCGGATCCTCGCGGCCAGTGCGGCCGTTCTTCTGTGCTTCGTCCTGCTGGCCAGCCGCCTGGTCTACCTGCAGATCGTCCGCCACCAGGACCTCGACGAGCAGGCCGAGGCCAACCGCACGGCCATCGTGCCGATCGTGCCCAACCGCGGGCTCATCCTCGACCGCAACGGCATCGTGCTCGCCACCAACTATTCGGCGTACACGCTGGAGATCACGCCCTCGCGCCTGATCCGGCCGCTGGACCAGGTGATCGACGAGCTGGCCCAGGTGATCGAGATCCAGGCCCGCGACAAGCGCCGCTTCAAGAAGCTGCTGGAGGAGAGCAAGAGCATCGACTCGCTGCCCATCCGCACCAAGCTGACCGACGAGGAAGTGGCCCGCTTCGCGGCGCAGCGCTTCCGCTTCCCCGGCGTCGAGATCAAGGCCCGCCTGTTTCGCAACTACCCCTGGGGCGAGCTCGCCAGCCACGCCATCGGCTACATCGGCCGCATCAACCAGACCGAGAAGAAGGCGATGGAGGACTGGCCGGAAGAAGAGCAGGCCAACTACCGCGGCACCGAGTACATCGGCAAGCTCGGCGTCGAGCAGAGCTTCGAACAGCAGCTGCACGGCATCACCGGCGTCGAGCAGGTCGAGACCTCGGCCGGCGGCCGCGCCGTGCGCAAGCTGGCCAGCACGCCGGCGACGCCCGGCAACACCGTCAAGCTGTCGATGGACATCAAGCTGCAAAAGCTGGTGGAAGACCTGTACGGCGACCGCCGCGGCGCCATGGTGGCCCTCGACCCCAAGACCGGAGAGATCCTGGCCTTCGTCAGCAAGCCCACTTTCGACCCCAACCTGTTCGTCGACGGCATCGACCAGGAGAACTGGGCCCTGCTGAACGAGTCGATGGACAAGCCCCTGCTGAACCGCGCGCTGCGCGGCACTTACCCGCCCGGCTCCACCTACAAGCCCTTCATGGCGCTGGCGGCTTTGGAGACCGGCAAGCGGCGACCCGAGCAGGCCATCAACGACCCTGGCTACTTCTGGTTCGGCAACCACAAGTTCCGCGACGACAAGGAAGGCGGCCACGGCACCGTGGACATGTACAAGTCCATCGTGCAGTCGTGCGACACCTACTACTACATGCTGGCCAACGACCTGGGCGTGGACCTGATCCACGAGCAGATGTCGCACTTCGGCTTCGGCGAAATCACCGGCATCGACATCCAGGGCGAGTCGCGCGGCCTGCTGCCGTCCACCGACTGGAAGCGCAAGGCCTACAAGAAGCCGGAGCAGCAGAAGTGGTACGCCGGCGAAACCATCTCGCTGGGCATCGGCCAGGGCTACAACAACTTCACCATGCTGCAGATCGCCACCGCCGTCGGCACGCTCGCCAACAACGGCGCCCGCATGAAGCCGCACCTGGTCAAGGAAGTGACCGACGTGGTGAGCAAGGAATCGAAGCCGGTGGCGGCGCAGCAGGTGGGCCAGCTGACCGCCAAGCCCGAGAACGTGGCCATCATCCGCAAGGCCATGGTGGGCGTGAACATCGAGGGCACGTCCGCCAGCGCCTTCAAGGGCGCGGCCTACACCAGCGGCGGCAAGACCGGCACGGCCCAGGTGCTCACGATCGCCCAGGGCGCCAAGTACAACGCCTCCCAGCTCGACGAGCGGCATCGCGACCACGCGCTGTTCATTGCCTACGCGCCGGCCGAAGACCCGAAGGTCGCGATCGCGATGGTGGTGGAGAACGTCGGCTTCGGCGCCGCCAACGCGGCCCCGATCGCCCGCCGCGCCTTCGACTACCTGCTGCTGGGCCTTTACCCGAGCGAGGAAGACATGGCGGCGGTGCGCCTGGGCAAGGCCACGACCCCGCTCGGCACGCCGCGCCAGGCCGCCGACGTGGCCTGGCCGCCGGCCGGCACCAATGGCGCGGCGGCCGCACCGGC
>JAQGMU010000552.1 GCA_028292195.1 Ramlibacter sp.
GCCGGTGCCAGGGCCACGGCGTTGTCCCGCGGCTGATAGCGCGTGAGCACGGGCGCGGGCGCCGGCGCGATGGCCACCGCCGGGCCGCTGCCCAGGCGCGCATGCAGCGTCGATTCCAGCGTGTCGGCCAAGGGCCTGCCGCCCTGCAGCAGGTAGCCGACCGCCGTGCGTTCGAAGTCCTTCAAGGGCGCCACGCCGATCCAGCTGGCGAAGCGGGCGCGCGTCAGCGCCACGTACAGCTTGCGCAGGTCTTCGCCCAGGCGTTCGTCGTCGGCCCGCTCCAGCACGCCGGCCTCGGCGCTGAGCGCGAGCCGCAGCGCGCCCTCGTCGTCGTGCCACTTGAGCGGCAGGTCGCCCTCCTTTGCCGGCCGGCTGGCGCAGGCGAAAGGCAGGAACACCAGCGGGTACTCCAGGCCCTTGGACTTGTGCACCGTCACCACCTTCAGCAGGTCGGCATCGCTTTCCAGCCGCACCAGACGGCTTTCGTTGCCGATGCTGGCGTCTTCGCGCTGTTCGGCCAGATGCCGCACCAGCGCATGTTCGCCATCCAGCAGCGCGCTGGCTTCCTGCAGCAGTTCGGCCAGGTGCAGCACGTCGGTGAGCGCGCGTTCGTCGCCGCTGGCCAGCAGGCGGCCCGGCACCTCGAATTCATGCAGCAGGCGCCGCAGCATAGGCAGCACGCCCTGCGCACGCCACTGGTCGCGCAGGCGCCGGAACTGCAGCACCCGGTCCTCCCAGCGCACGTCGTCCTGGTTCAGGCGATCGAGTTCGGTCCACGGCAATCCGAGCAGGCCGGTGCCCAGCGCCGCGCGCAGCACGCGGTCGTCGTCGGGCTCGGCGCAGGCCTGCAGCAGGCGCTGCAGGTCGGCGGCGACGGCACTGCGGAACACCGAGTCCTGGTCGGACAGGTAGACGCTGCGGACGCCACGCTCATGCAAGGCGGCGCGCATGGCACGGGCTTCGCGGCCGGTGTTGACCAGCACCGCGATGTCGCCGGGCGTCAAGGGACGCAGCGGCCTGCCTTCTTCCGAGAAACCCGCGCGTCCTTGCTGGCTCAGTTGCAGCAGGCGCACCACTTCGCCGGCGCAGGCCGCGGCCATGCCTTGCACGTAGGCGCTGCTCGTTTGCGGGCCGCCATCGTCGCGCACCCAGCAGGTGAGCGCCGGTGCTTCGCGGCCCTCGACCACCCAGCGCTGCGCCCGGCCCTGCGCCTGCACCGGCACGAAGGGCAAGGGGTTCTCGTCGCCCTGCCGGAACAGGAATGCGCCGCGCCCGTCCATGCGCGCCTCGGCCTGGCCGAAGAAGCGATTCACCGCCTCGACCATCGGCTCGGTGGAACGGAAATTGGTGCCCAGGGTGGCGTGGCGGCCCTCGGTGTCGCGCCGCGCCGCGAGGTAGGTGTGGATGTCGGCGCCGCGGAAGGCATAGATCGCCTGCTTGGGGTCGTCGATCAGCACCACCGCGCTGTCCTGCGCGTTGCGCGCCACGCCGTAGACCGCGTCGAAGATGCGGTATTGCAGCGGGTCGGTGTCCTGGAACTCGTCGATCAGCGCCACCGGGAACTGCTCGCGGATCAATGCGGCGAGGCGCGGTCCGTTGGCGCCCTGCAGGGCCGCATCGAGCCGCGTCAGCAGGTCATTGAAGCCCATCTCGGCGCGCCGCTCCTGCTCCAGCGCCAGGCGGCCGGCGACCCAGTGGGTAGCGTGGCAGAGGATGGCTACGTGCGCGGAGGGCAGGCAGCGCAGGCGTTGCCGCAGCGTGACCAGATCGCGCAAGGCCGGGTGATCCGGAGGGCTGCCGGCGCTCCAGACCTCAGCCAGGCCCTGCGGTGTGAGCCGCTCCCAGGCAGTGGCAGTCAGCCGCGGCTCTCGCTCAATGCCATCGGCCCAGGCTTTCAGCCTGGCCAGCCAGTCCTTGCGCCGCGACAGCCTGGAGCCTGGCACGTGCCTGGCGGCCACCGCATGGTCAAGCAGGTCCAGCACTTCATCGGCCCACTTGCTCCAGGGTCCCTTGGCTTCGGCCAGCTCGCGGGCGCATTCAGCCCGCGCCGTCTCCAACGCGGCCGAAGGCGCATCGCCGGGTGCCAGATGCGCCCGGTTGTCCAGCAGCCGAATCACCTGTTCGCGAAGTTTTTTCGGCGCCGCCCACCAGTCGGCCAAGGTGGCGACGTCTTCGCCCGCCAGCGGATAGAAGAAGCTGCGCCAATAGTCCCGCACCGCTTCGTCGAGCAGTTCGTCCTGGTCGGCCTCCAGCGTCTGGGTGAACAGGTTGCCGCTGTCGAAGGCGTGCTCGCGCAGCATGCGGTGGCACCAGCCGTGGATGGTGGACACCGCGGCCTCGTCCATCCACTCGGCGGCCAGCCGCAGCGCCTGGGCACAGCGCGGCCACTCGGCGGGGGGATAGCTGGCGCGCAGGTCGTGCAGCAGGTCGTCGCCGCGCTGCGCCTGCGATTCGGCAGTCGGCTCTTCGAGGAAAAACGCCGCGGCTTGCGCAAGGCGCGTGCGGATGCGGTCGCGCAATTCCTTGGTTGCGGCCTCGGTGAAGGTCACCACCAGGATCTGCGGCGGCACCAGTGCCCGGGGAAAGGCAGCCGCGCCGCCGTGCCCCAGCACCAGCCGCAGGTAGAGCGCGGCGATGGTGAAGGTCTTGCCGGTGCCGGCGCTGGCCTCGATCAGCGCGCTGCCGCGCAAAGGGAACGCCAACGGGTCGAGGATGGGGGGCGCCATGCTCATGCCGCAGCGCCCTCGGTGTCACTCTTCGCGCGCGCCGGCACGCCCAGGGCGTCGACCAGCGGGCGCAGCAGGGCCTCGGCCCAGTGCGCCAGCTCGCCGTCCGCCCACAGCGCCTCGAAGTCGGCGAAAGCACGGGCGAGATACGCGTTGCGATCCCGCTCGCCGAACTTCATGTTGTCGGGATCGTGGTCTTCGTAGCAGGCACGCGCGGCCTCCGCGTCGCCCTTGCGCAGCCAGGCGCAGGCCGCCTGCACGGCGAACGGCAGCGGCAGGCACAGGCCCTGCTCCCACGCGTCCAGCAGGCGATCCCAATGTGCCAGCGCCTGATCGTGCGAGAGCGGCGCCAGGGTGGCCGTGCCGGCCTTGCTGACCACCACCGTGGTCAGCGTCTCGCCGTGCAAATGGCCCGCCAGGTGGGCCACCCAATGCGGCAGCAGCTTGTCGTAGCGCCAGTTGCGGTCCCTCACCACGCCGCTGCTTTCCAGCACCAGCCGCGCCCGGGCGCCATTGCCATTGCCACGCAGGCCATCGAGCCAGTCCTCCAGCCGCAGCGAGGGGTCGGTCCCGGGCGGCAGGAAGTCCAGTGGCGCGTCGGGCAAGGCGGATGGCCAGGCGGCCAGGACCTTGGCGTATTCGCCGAACAACTTCTCCATCGGCTCGGCCAGGGCCTGCCGCGCGCTTGCCGAGAAGTGGCCCAGCGGCAGCTCGCCCTGCGCCGCCAGCCGTTCCAGCTGCGCCCGCAGGGCCGGCTCGCGCGGCTCGCCTGTGTCCACCGCCGCCTTCTGCGCCTGGATCAGCGCGTGCTGCAGCTGCCAGTTCTCCAGGGCGTCGAGGGCGAAGGGCTCCTGGTCCTGGCCCACCGGGTCGTCGTCCTCGAAGCGGATGCCCAGGCGCAGCTGGAAGAAGCTGCGCACCGGGTCCTTGAGGAATTGCGAGAGCAGGCGCAGCGTGAGGGGGGTGTTGCGTGGCAGGGGCGGGAGCGGCGCATCGGCATCCTGAATGCCCTGGGTTGCCGGCTGCGCGGGAATGACGGTGGCGCGCCATTCGTCGGCGTAGCTGAAGAGGCGGGGCGAGGCGCCGTCGAAGTAGGCGGGGTGGAAGGGCTGCAGCCGGTGCTCCACCGTCAGCG
>JAQGMU010000634.1 GCA_028292195.1 Ramlibacter sp.
ACAGATTGCAAACCCAGCCGGAGGACGCGATCGGGATTCGTAGGGTGGGTTCGCGCAGCGACCCCACCGGTTTCGATTAGGCACACCGAAGTCAAAGCAGAAACAAGCGCCCGGAGGGCCGTCGAAGGGTAAGCCTGTATACGCATTTCCGACATGCGTGTATACAGTTCGGTGCACGATCCAACCACACAGGAGCAGCGCATGGACCATCCCGACTGGGCCGCCAAGGGCTACAGCCCCGGCCTCACCAACGAAGACCTGGCGCCGACCACGCCGGCCCAGCGCACCTGGGGCGCCTTCAGCATCTTCAACGTGTGGACGTCCGACGTCCACAGCCTGTGGGGCTACTTCCTGGCCGCCAGCCTGTTCCTGCTTTGCGGCAGCTTCCTCAACTTCATCATCGCCATCGGCATCGGCTCGCTGGTCATCTACGCACTGATGACCCTCGTGGGCATGGCGGGCGCCCGCACCGGCGTGCCCTACCCCGTGCTGGCCCGCGCCTCCTTCGGCGTCTGGGGCGCCAACTTCCCCGCGGTGATACGCGCGATCGTCGCCTGCTTCTGGTACGGCGCGCAGACGGCGGCGGCCTCCGGCGCCATCGTGGCGCTGCTGACGCGCTCGCCGGACATCATGGCCTTCCACAAGACCACGCATTTCCTCGGCCACTCGGGGCTGGAGGTGATCTGCTACGTGGTCGTCTGGGCGCTGCAATTGCTGATCATCCAGCGCGGCATGGAGACGGTGCGCAGGTTCCAGGACTGGGCCGGGCCGGGCGTCTGGCTCGCGATGCTGCTGCTGGCCATCGGCCTGTGCATCAAGGCGGGCGGCTTCGACTTCACCAGCACCATCCCGCAGGACGTGCTGCTGGAAAAGACCAAGGACGCCGGCGTGCCCGGGACGCCCGGCTCGCTGACCTCGCTGATGGCGGTGGCCGCGGTCTGGATCACCTACTTCGCCGCGCTGTACCTGAACTTCTGCGACTTCACCCGCTACGCGAAGAGCGAAGCGGCGGTGAAGAAGGGCAACGTCTGGGGCCTGCCGGTCAACCTGCTGCTGTTCTCGCTGGTGGCCGGGGTCACCACGCTGGCCGCGTACAAGGTCTACGGCGAGGTGTTGATCCACCCCGACCAGATCTCCGCCAAGTTCGACAACTGGGTGCTGGCCGCCATCGCCGCCTTCACCTTCTGCGTGGCCACGCTGGGCATCAACGTGGTGGCCAACTTCGTGTCGGCCGCCTTCGACATCTCCAACACCTTCCCGCGCCAGATCAGCTTCAACAAGGGCGGCTACATCGCCGCCGCCATCGCACTGGTGCTGTACCCGTTCGCGCCCTGGGAAGGCAGCGCCGCCGGCTTCGTCGGCGCCATCGGCTCCACCATGGGCCCGCTGTTCGGCGTGATCATGGTCGACTACTACCTGATCGCCAAGGGCAAGGTCGACGTCGACGAGCTGTACCGCGAGCATGGCCGCTACCGTTATCAAGGCGGCTGGCACGTCAAGGCGCTCGTCGCCGCGGGCGTCGGCATCCTGTTCTCGACCCTGCTGCCGAACTTCACCCACCTGCTGCCCTCCTGGTGGGGCCTGTACGGCTGGTTCTTCGGCGTGGCGATCGGCGGCGCGAGCTACTGGGCGCTGCGGATGCTGCCGGAGGTGGAGTCCGAACTGACCCGGCGCGCCTGAGCGCGCGCGCTGGTTCACGGGCTTGTCATACGGCGCGGTGAGCATAGACTCCCACCACGACTGAACGGGGGCCAGCATGCTTTCCATCCACCGTCTCCTTGCACCGGTCACCCTGGGCGTCCTCGCGTCGCTGTCCGCCTGCGGTGGCTCGGGCGCTCCCCCGCCCCTGCCGACGCTCAACGGCGCCGTCGCACTGGCCATCGGGCACCGCGGCCTGCCGGGCCTGTACCCCGAGGAAACGCAGCTGGCCTATGAGGCTGCGGCGGACGCCGGTGCGGATTCGCTCGAGCTGGACCTCCACCTGACGAAGGACTGCGTCCTGGTAGCCCGGCACAACCCCTGGCTGAGCGACAACTCCAACATCGCCACGGTGGCCCAGACCAATGCCACGGTGGCGGCACGCAAGCGCACGGTACCGGGCGTGCTGGTCGACGTGAAGTACTCGCTGGCCACCTATGGCGGCCCAGCGCAGTACCTGAGCGACCTGACCGACCCGGCCGACCCGCGGTCGGTGCTGAAATCGCTGGTGGTGGACGGCGAGGACCACACGGGCGACTGGTCCATCACCGACTTCACGGTCGCCGAGCTGAAGCAATGGATAGGCGGCACGACCTACGACGCGCGCAATGAACGGCCCACCGCGCTGAACGGCCAGCTGCCGATCGTGACCATGCAGGAGGTCATCGACATCGCCAAGGCGAAGAGCGCATCCAGCGGCCGCTCCATCAGCGTCTATCCGGAAACCAAGAATCCGTACTGGAACAACGCGCAGGCCATCGCCAACGGCTGCGGCACCGGCACGCATCCCTTCGAGGACGCCGTGGCCAAGCTGGTGAAGGACAACGGCCTGAACAGCAAGACGGCGCCGATCTTCATCCAGAGCTTCGATCCGGCGAGCCTGAAGTACCTGCGTTCCGTCGGCCTGGCGACGCGCATGGTGCAACTGGTCGACGGCAACGACGTCGACTACAGGACCGGCGCGATGATCTACCGCACCAACGACGCCTACAACTTCGTGGACGGCCGCCCCTACAGCTGGACCCTGGCCGGCGACGGCCGCTACTTCGACGCGATGCTCACGCCGGCCGGGCTGGCCGAGATCAAGACCTACGCCGACGGCATCGGGCCGTGGAAGCCGCAGGTCATGTCCTGGAAGGTCACGCCGTTCAAGGCGACCAATGCCGACGGCACGCCCTACACGGGTGCGCTGGCGGACGTCAACGACGTGACGCCGACCAGCCTGATCGCCGACGCGCACGCGGCCGGGCTGTTCGTGCACACCTATACGTTCCGCAACGAGAAGAAGTACCTGGCGGGCAAATACGGGGGCGACCCGGCCGCCGAATACATGGACTATTTCCGCGCGGGCATAGACGGCGTGTTCTCCGACTTCGTGAACACGGCCGTCGCGGCGCGGGCGGCCTACCTGAAGGAAACCGGCCGCTGACGCGCCGGCGCCGCCTTGGCGGTAGAAGCGCAGCCTCAGTCGGCGCCCTGCGTATTCAGGTAAAGCGCGTACAACGAATGGCTTGCCGCCATGAACAGGCGGTTGCGATGGCGTCCGCCGAAGCAGACATTGGCGCAACGCTCCGGCAGGTGGATGTGGCCGATGGCCGTGCCGTCCGGCGCGAACACCCGCACGCCATCGAGCGCCTCGGCGTCCGCGCCGAGTGCGCCGTTGCTGCCCCAGCCGCACCACAGGTTGCCCTGCACGTCGACCGCGAAGCCGTCCAGCGCGCCCGGCCCGCCGGCGTCCACCACCAGCCGCTTGTTGGCCAGCGTACCGTCCGGCCGCGGCTCGTACGCCCAGATCTTGCGGTGCGGCGTGGCGCGGCTTTCGATCACATAGAGCGTCGCCCCGTCCGGCGAAAAGGCCAGCCCGTTCGGACCGGCCAGGTCGTTCAACACCTGCAGCAACCGGCCGTCCGGTGTGAGGCGGTAGACGGCGTGCGGAAGCTCCTCTTTCGCGGGCAGCCCTTCCCAGTGGCCGGAGATGCCGAAGCCCGGGTCGGTGAACCAGATCCCGCCGTCGCCGGCGCAGACGATGTCGTTCGGCGAATTGAGCCGCTTGCCCTCGTAGCGCTCGGCCAGCACGGTGATTTTGCCGTCGTACTCGGTGCGCGTCACCCGCCGCCCGCGGTGCTCGCAGGTCAGCAGCCGGCCCTGCCGGTCGCGCGCATTGCCGTTGGCGTTGCCGGCGGGCTTGCGGAATTCGCTCACCGCGCCCGAGGCTTCGTCCCAGCGCAGGATGCGGTCGTTCGGGATGTCCGACACCAGCAGGTAGCGGCCGTCGCCGAACCACACCGGCCCCTCGGCCCAGCGCATGCCGCTGGCCAGCTGCTCCACGCTGGCGCTGAACAGGCGCAGCTTGAGGAAGCGCTCATCCAGCACCTCCACGCGCGGGTCGGGATAGCGCTGGCTGGGCGCGAAGGGGAAGCCGGGGCCGGTGTCGATCATTTCAGCAGCAGGTTGGGCAGGGCCATGGAGAACGCGGGCACGTAAGTCACCAGCATCAGCGCCACGATCAGCCCGCCGTAGAACGGCCAGATGGTTTTCATCACGGTGCCGACCGAGACCTCGCCGATCGTACAGCCGACGAACTGCGTGGTGCCGACCGGCGGCGTGTTCAGCCCCAGCGCGCAGTTGATCAGCATGACGATGCCGAACTGCTCGGTGCTCATGCCGAACTGCTGGCAGATCGGCAGGAAGATCGGCGTGCAGATCAGGATGGTGGCCGCCATGTCGAGGAAGGTGCCCAGCACGAACAGGATGATGTTGACCCACAGGAAGATCACCCAGGGCTGCGTGCTCATGCCGGCCAGCGCCTTGCCGGTCAGTTCGGCCACGCCGTACAGGCCGATCAGGTAGCCGAACATCGAGCTGATGCCGATCAGCAGCAGCACGGTGCCGGTGCTCTTCACCGCCTTGGCCGCCGCCTTCAGGAACTGTTCGCGCGTCAGCTTCCGGTAGACGATCGCCGCCAGGAACAGCGCCCACAGCACCGCCACCGAAGCCGACTCGGTCGCCGTGAAGGCGCCCGACAGGATGCCCGCGATGATGATGACGACCACCGCCAGCCCCGGCAGCGCCTGCACGAACGAGCGGCCCACGATGGCCCAGCCCGGGAAAGTGCCCTTGGGGTAGCCGCGGTGGACCGCCACGAAGTAGGCCGCGGCCAGGTTGCAGATGGTGAGGATCACCGCCGGCACGATGCCGGCCAGGATCAGCGCCGCGATGCTCACCTTGCCGCTGGCCGCCAGCGTGAAGATGATCAGGTTGTGCGAGGTCGGCATCAGCGCGCCGACCAGCGAAGCGTGGGTGGTGACGTTGACCGCGTAGTCGGCGTCGTAGCCCTCCTTCTTCATCTGCGGGATCAGCACCGCCCCCATGGCCGAGACGTCGGCCACTGGCGAGCCGGAGACGCCGCCGAACAGCGTGCAGGCGATCACGTTGCTCATGCCGAGGCCGCCGCGGACGTGGCCTGCCAGTGATTTCGCCAGCGCGATGATCTTGTCGGCGATGCCGCCGTACATCATGATCTCGCCGGCGAAGATGAAGAAGGGGATGGCCAGGAACGAGAACGGGTTCATGCCCGAAATCATTTGCTGGAAGCCGACAGCGAGCGGCAGGCCCTCGTACGACAGCGTCGCCAGCGACGACAGCCCGATCGAGAAGGCCACCGGCACGCCCAGCAGCAGCAGCAGCGTGAAACTCACGCAGAGAATGGTCAATGCCATGAAGGCTCCACCTCGACGCCGCGCCACAGGGCCAGCAGGTGTTCGATCGAAAACAGCGCCACCAGCACGCCGGCCAGCGCCGGCGGCACGTACTTGAACGCTTCCGACACGCCCAGCGTGGGGATCTTGTAGTCCCACACGCTCAGGGCCAGCAGGCCGCAGTTCCACGCCATGACGACGCCGAACACCAGCACCAGCACGTGGATCACGCGCTCCATCTGGAGCCGCACGCCCTCGGGCACCAGCACCAGCAGCGACTCCAGGCCGATGTGGCCGGCGTCGCGCACGCCCACGGCCATGCCGAGCATGGTGACGTAGAGCACCAGCAGCACGGCCCCGCTTTCGGCCCAGGTGGGCGTGTCGTTGAAGATGTAGCGGCCCACCACCTGGTAGAGCACCGCCACGATCAGCAGCGACAGCCCGGCGACGCCCAGCCGCAGGGCGAACCGCGCCAGTGCGGCACAGAAGCGCGTGTACATGCGGGAGCCGCGCTTACTTGGTGTCGCTCACGCGGCGCACCATGTCCTTCAGCTTCGGGTCCGTCAGGAACTTGTCGTAGACCGGCTTCATCGCGGCGCGGAAGCTGGCGGTGTCGACTTCGATGATCTGCGCGCCGCCGGCCTTCACCAGCGCCAGCGACTTGGCCTCGCGCTCGTCCCACAGCGTGCGCATGTAGCCGACCGATTCCTTGGCCGCCACGCGGATCGCCTTCTGGTCGGCCGGCGTCAGCGTGTCCCAGGTCTTCTTGGAGAACAGCAGGATCTCGGGCGCCATCGAGTGCTCGGTCTTGTTGTAGTACTTCGCCACCTCGAAGTGGCGGGTGCTCTCGTAGCTGGGGTAGTTGTTTTCGGCGGCGTCGACCAGGCCGGTCTTCAGCGCGGTATAGACCTCGCCGAAGGGCATCGGCGTGGCGTTGGCGCCCATGGCTTCCATCAGCGACACCCACAGGTCGGACTGCTGAACGCGGATCTTCATGCCCTTGGTGTCGGCCAGGGTCTTCACCGGCTTCTTCACCGAGTAGATCGAACGGGCGCCGGAGTCGTAGAAAGCCAGGCCGACGAAGCCCTGCGCCTCGCAGTCCTTCAGGATCTCGTCACCGATGGCGCCGTCCAGCACGTGGCGCATGTGCTCCGTGTTGCGAAACAGGAAGGGCATGGTCGGCACCATGGTGGCGGGGCAGATGTTGTTCATGGGCGCCACGTTCACGCGCGTCATCGCCAGCGCGCCCAGCTTGGTCTGCTCGATGGTGTCCTTCTCGTTGCCGAGCGCTGACTTGGCGAACACCTTGATGGTGAGCCGGCCGTTGGTGGCCTTGGAGAGCGTCTCGCCCATGTGGCGCACGGCCAGCACCGTCGGGTAGTCGTCCGGGTGGATGTCGGACGAACGGAATTCGACGGCGTACGCGCCACCGGCGGCGGCCAGGGCCACGGCCGTCAACAGGCCCTTGATCAGTTGTTTCATTGCTGTCTCCTCGTTGCGGGTTTGGATGGGTTTACTCGAAGGGGCCCATGCGGACGAAGCCGCCGGCCTGGTAGATCGCTGCCGGATCGGTCACGTCGACCACCGGCTGCGCCGCTTCCCTGGCAGCGCGGAAGGGTTCGGAGCTGTCCT
Source organism: Ramlibacter sp. (assembly GCA_028292195.1). GTDB lineage: Bacteria > Pseudomonadota > Gammaproteobacteria > Burkholderiales > Burkholderiaceae_C > Ramlibacter. The sequence continues at coordinate 7,029 of JAQGMU010000634.1, forward strand.
GCGGGCGATAGCCGAGGTGGCGCGCCGGCGTGTTGTCCCACCAGGTCGTGGTGTTGTCGGACATGCCGTAAGCGATGGTGTGGCCGACGATGGGTGCGGTGAGGCTGGCCACCACCAGGCGCTCCAGGTCGTCGAAGCTGAGCCAGGTGGCGAGCATGCGGCGGTCCTTGGGTTCGGGAAAGGAGGAGCCGATGCGCACGCAGACCGTTTCGATGCCGTAACGGTCGAAGTAGAAGCGCGACAGGTTCTCGCCGAAAGCCTTGGAGATGCCGTAGTGGCCGTCGGGCCGCACCGGCATGGTGGGGTCTATCACCTCGTCTTGCCGGTAGTAGCCGGTGACGTGGTTGGAACTGGCGAACACGATGCGCCTGACGCCGTGCTTGCGGGCCGCCTCGTAGACGTTGTAGACGCCGATGATGTTGGCCTGGACGATGTCGTCGAAGGGCTGCTCGGTGGAGATACCGCCGAGGTGGACGACCGTGGCCATGCCCTCCAGCAGTTTCAGCACGGCGGCGCGATCTTCCAGCGCGCACTGCACCACCTCTTCGCCTTCTTGCGCCGGGTCCATGGCCACCACGTCGCTCACCCGCAGCAGGGTGGTGCGCCCCCGGAGGCGGGTGCGGAGCTGGCGGCCGAGCCCGCCGGCGGCGCCGGTGAGGAGCACGCGGCCGAGGGAAGGCGAGGCGGCGGATGTTGGCATGAGGGGTTCCTTGCGTCGCCCGGTGCAAAAATCCGGGCAGCGGCGCTTGTGTTCAGTCGTCAGTTGTCGTACAAGCATGTTATGAACACCACCCGATCCGGCAAAAGAGGGTTAACCCGATGAACGAGGTTTTGCGCCGCCGACCCCGCAGCCTGGCGCACGACGTCGTCGACGGGCTGTCGGGCCGCATCCGCGACGGCTCGCTGGCGCAGGGCGAGAAGCTGCCGACCGAGGCGGCGATCATGGAGGAGTTCGGCGTCAGCCGCACCGTGGTGCGCGAGGCCATCTCGCGGCTGCAGGCGGCCGGCCTGGTGGCCACCCGCCACGGCGTGGGCACCTTCGTGGTCGGGATGGGCGAGGCCGCCACCTTCCGCATCGCCCCCGAGCAGTTGAGTACCCTGCAGGACGTGATCGCGGTGCTGGAACTGCGCATCGGCGTCGAGACCGAGAGCGCCGCCCTCGCCGCCATGCGGCGCACGCCGGAGAACCTGCTCACCCTGCGCAATGCGCTGACGGCCTTCATCGCCGCGGTGGAGGAAGGCCGGGACGCGGTGGGGCCGGACTTCCAGTTCCACCTGGAGATCGCCCGCGCCACCCAGAACCACCATTTCGTCGACTTGATGGCGGCGCTGGGCGGGATGATGATTCCGCGGGCCCGGCTGGAGCCGCCCGGCCCGCTGACGCCCGAGCGCGAGGCCTACCTGCGCAAGGTGAACACGGAACACGAGAGCATCGTCGACGCCATCAGCCGGCAGGACTCGGACGCGGCGCGGGCGGCAATGCGGACCCACCTGGCGAACAGCCGGGAACGCAGAAGGCGGCTGGCGGAAACCCGCTAGGCCGGGAGGGAAACATCTTGCGCCGGGGTCAGGCTGTGTTGTACGATGTCCTACCTCTTGAACGGATCTAGCCATGTCCCCGAATGAACTGAAGAAAGCCCTTTCCACCGGCCTCCTGTCCTTCCCGCTGACCGATTTCGACAGCGAACTGCGCTTCGAGCCCAAGGGCTATGCGAACCGCCTGGAGTGGCTGATGCCCTATGGCGCCACCGTGCTGTTCGCCGCCGGCGGCACCGGTGAGTTCTTCTCGCTCGAGCCCTCCGAATACGCCGCCGTCATCAAGACCGCCGCGCAAACCTGCAAGGGCCGCGTGCCCATCGTCGGCGGCGCCGGCGGCGGCACGACGCTCGCCATCAAGTACGCACAGGAAGCCGAACGCAACGGCGCCGACGGCGTGCTGCTGCTGCCGCACTACCTGATCGAAGCCACGCAGGACGGCCTGGTGCGGCACGTCGAGGCGATCTGCAAGAGCGTGAAGATCGGCGTCATCGTCTACAACCGCGGCGCCACCAAGCTGAACGCCGAGTCGCTGCTGCGCCTGGCCGAACGCTGCCCCAACCTGATCGGCTTCAAGGACGGCCTGGGCGACATCGAGCGCATCGTGTCGATTCGCCAGCAGCTGGGCGACCGCTTCGTCTACATCGGCGGCATGCCCACCCACGAGGTCTACGCGCACGCCTACAAGGCGCTGGGCGTGCCCACCTATTCGTCGGCGGTGTTCAACTTCATCCCGCGCACGGCCATCGAGTTCTACAACGCCTACGCCGCCGGCGACACCGTCACCACCGGCCGCCTGCTCGACGCATTCTTCCTGCCCTACCTCACCATCCGCAACAAGGGCGAGGGCTACGCGGTCTCGATCGTGAAGGCCGGCGCCACCATCGTCGGCAAGACGGCCGGCCCGGTGCGCCCGCCCATTTCCGACCTGAAGCCGCAGGAAGTGGAAGAACTCGCGGCGCTGATCCGCAAGCTCGGCCCGCAATAAGATCCCACCCCCTGGAGACAGCCCCATGAAAAAAACCCTGATCGGCCTGGCGCTCGCCGCGGCCGCCACCATGAGCGCGTTCGCCGCCTACCCCGACAAGACCGTCACGCTGGTCGTGCCCTTCCCGCCCGGCGGCTCCACCGACGCCATCGCCCGCGTGCTGGCGCAGAAGCTGCAGGAAAAGCTGGGCGGCACCTTCATCATCGACAACAAGCCGGGCGCCACCGGCACCATAGGCGCTGCCTTCGTCAAGCGCGCGCCGGCCGACGGCTACACCCTGTTCGTGTCCTCACTCGGCCCGTTCGTGATCACCCCGCACCTGATCAAGGCCGTGCAATACGACGCGCTGAAGGACTTCGACCCCATCACCGTCGCCGTGCAGGCGCCCAACGTGCTGGTGGTACCCGTCAACTCGGCCGACAAGACCCTGGCCGACCTGCTGGCGCACCTGAAGAAGAACCCGGGCAAGGTGAGCTTCGCCTCGTCCGGCAACGGCTCGTCGGACCACCTCTCGGCCGAACTGTTCTGGCAGCAGAGCGGCACCGAAGGCCTGCACATCCCGTACAAGGGCGGCGGCCCCGCCATCAACGACCTGCTGGGCGGCCAGGTGGACGCCGCGTTCGTCAACATCAACAGCATCATCCAGCAGATCAAGGCGGGCAAGGTGCGCGCGCTGG
>JAQGMU010000648.1 GCA_028292195.1 Ramlibacter sp.
GATGGCGCGCGAGTTGTTCGACACCCACTGGATCAAGCTCGAGGTGGTCGGTGACGACTACACGCTGCAGCCGGATCCGTTCGAGTTGGTGGAGGCGGCGCGCACGCTGGCCAGGGAGGGGTTCGAGGTGTTCCCGTATTGCACCGACGACCTGGTGAGCTGCCAGCGCCTGCTGGATGCGGGCTGCCGCATCCTGATGCCCTGGGGCGCGCCGATCGGCTCCGGCCAGGGCTTGCTCAATCCAAGCGCGCTGCGCACCCTGCGCGCCCGCCTGCCCGGCGTGCCGCTGGTGGTCGACGCCGGCATCGGTTCGCCGCGCGATGCGGTGCAGGCGATGGAGCTGGGCTACGACGCGGTACTGCTGAACTCCGCGGTGGCGCAGGCACACGACCCGGTGACGATGGCGCGGGCCTTCAAGCTGGCGATCGAGGCCGGCAGGTTGGCGTACGAAGCGGGGATCATGGCGCGGCAGGAGATGGCGGTGCCGACGACGCCGGTCACCGGAAGGCCGTTCGTTCTCTGACCGGAATGCAGCGTGCAGATCCCCGTAGGGTGTGCAAAGCGCAGCTTTGCGCACCGGCGACGGCGGTGCGCGGCAAGCTGCACGCCCTACTGAACTACGGCAGCATCGGGTGTGGCCACGCGGGTACGGCAACCGGATCGCCGCGTCCCTCTTCCAGCGCCGCCCGCAACCCCGGCACCACGGCCCGCGGCTCATCCCCCAGCCCCCGCACGATGCAAACCCCATCGGCGCCACAGCGTGCGGCCTCCCGCACCTGGCTCGCCTCGAGAATCCCTCCGATCGCCGTCACCGGCGCGCCCGCATGCCGGCACCACCACGCCAGGTTGTCCAGCCCCTGCGGCACCCACGGCATGTCCTTGGTGGTGGTCGGCCAGACCGGGCCGCAGGCAATGTAGCGCGGCGCCAGGGCGCGCGCGCGGCACAGCTCCCACAGCGCGTGCGAACTGACACCCAGCGCCATGCCTGTCGCCAGCACCGCGGCGCGCCCCGCATCGCCCAGGGCCAGCAGGTCCGACTGCCCGAGGTGGATGCCCTGCGCGCCGAGTTCGTGCGCCAGTTGCCAGTGGTCGTTGACGAACAGCTCGGCGCCAACGGCGGCGCAGTCGGCGATGGACTGCCGGATCTCTTCGCGCAGCTGCGCCTGCCAGGCCGCGTCGGGCCGCTCGGGCGTCTTCATCCGCAGTTGCACGGTGCGCACGCCGGCGTCCAGCACCTGGCGCATGCGCGCGGCGCTGTCGACGATGGCGTAGAGGCCCAGCGCGGGCTGGGACTGCGCAGAGCGCGCACTCGAAGGCGGCTGCTCGCCCCACGACAGCAGGGGCAGCGGGCCCGCCCCGCGCCAGCGCGCAAGGATGGCGGCATCGGCGGCCACGAAGCCGCGCGCCATCGCGGCCTCGGTTGCGGCAGCGAAAGCCTCCTCGTTCTGCACCAGGCCCAGGGTCCACAGCCAGCCGCTCGCGTGTTCGGCTTCCAGCCAATCCATGACGCGGCCATCGCCATGCACGACACCCGCGACGCAGACGTCCGCGCCGCGCTCCGCGCGCAGCCGGCGCGCCTGCGCAGGCGCCTCCATCGCCGCGCCCGCGGCCTGGACCACATGGAATTTCATCGCATCACCAATCCGCCGTCGACGAACAGCACCTGCCCCGTCATGAAGCCACTCCAGTCGGAAGCGAGGAACAGCACCGGCCCGGCGACATCCTCCGGCCGCGCGATGCGGCGCAGCGGCGTGGCGGCGGCGATGTCCTCGCGGAAGCGCGCGCGGGTCGTGCCGGTCGCGCCGGTGGGATACACCAGTCCCGGCGCGACGCAGTTCACGCGCACGCCCAGCGGGCCCAGTTCGGCGGCCAGGTTGCGGCTGAAGCCCACCAGTGCCGCCTTGGCCGTCGTGTAGTCGTGGTACGGCACCAGCGGCTGCTCCACCAGGTTGCTGACGATGTTGACGATGCTGCCTTGCGACCGGCCCAGGAAGTGCGGCAGCACCGCTTTCGTCACATGGTGGGCCGCGCCGACCGCGCCGTCGAACTGCGCCCGGTAGTCATCGAAACCCAGCGCGTCGAAGGTCTTGCGCTGCTCGGGATCGAAGGCATAGGCGCGCAAGGCGTTGTTCACCAGCACGTCGATGCGGCCGGCCTCGGCGACCACCTGCCCCACCATCCGATCGACCTGGTCCGGCACGGTGACGTCCGCCTGCAGCGCAAAGGCGTCGCCGCCGGCCGCGCGGCAGTCGGCAAGCACCTGCTGCGCCGCCGCCGCGTCACGCAGGTAGTTGACGGCCACCAGGGCCTTCTCGGCGGCGAAAGCGCGCGCGATCGCCGCGCCTATGCCGCGGCCGCCGCCGGTGACCAGCACCACCTTGCCCGCGAAGTCCATCGCCTACAGCCCGGGCAGCAGGTCGTGGCTGACCACCTGCGCCGCATCGATCTGCCGTTGCACCAGGCCGAGCTTGCGGTAGGTGTCGGCCGCTGCCTGCAGCGCCTTCACGTCGATGGCACCGAGGCCCTGCTTGCGCGTCAGGTCCGACACGCTCGCGGCGTTGCGCACCTTGATGATCTCCAGGTTCAACGCTGGATCGGTGCCGTCGATGGCGCGCTTGGCGGCGAGCTGCGCCGCTTCTTCCGGCCTGGCGATCATCCAGGCCGCGGCATTGCGGTAGGCGGTCAGGAAGCGCGCCAGCAGCGCCTTCTTCTGCTGGTACACGTCTTCGCGCACCACGAACAGGTCGCTCGACACGTTGAGGTACTTGCCGACCTCGATCACGTTGACGTCCGCCAGGCCGCGCCGGCGGCCCACCAGCAGGCCGGTGTCGGTGGCCGCAGTGGCGTCCACCTGGCCTTGCAGCAGCGGCGCGAAGTTCAGCACGCCGGTCACCACCAGGGTGACGTCGCTCTCCGACAGGCCGGCCTGGTGCAGCAGCACCTGCAGGTTCTGCCGGGTGCCGCTGGCCAGGCTGTAGACGCCGATCTTCCTGCCCTTCAGGTCCGCCGGCCTGGTGATGCCGCTGGCCTTGAGCGCGACCACGTTGAACACGTTCTGCGGATAGATGTCGTAGATGGCGCGCAGCTTCTCGCCCTTGTCGAGCGCGGCGAAGAAGGAGCCGGGGTCGGTGAAGGCCACGTCGGCCTGGCCGCCCAGGATGTTGCGGATGGCGTCGCCGCCGCCCGCGCCCGGCACGTACTCCAGCGCCAGGCCCTGCTGCCGGTAGAAGCCCTTGTCCTCGTCGACCAGCAGGGGCGTCACTTCGGTGATGGGCTTGCTCCAGCCGGCGACGGTGATCTTGTCCAGGCGTGCGGCCTGGGCCCAGCCCAGCGCGGGCGCGCCGGCCAGCGCGGCCAGGAGGGCCAGCGCGCGGCGGCGCTCGATAGTCATGGGGTGCATGGTGTTCTCCTCAGGAAGGTCGGGTAAAGGGAAGCAGCAGCCAGCGCTCCAGCAGCAGCGTCGCCTGGTAGGCCAGCATGCCGAGCGCGGCGATCAGCAGCAGCACGGCGAACATCAGCGGCGTGTCCATGGTGCCCTGCGAAGCGATGACGAGCGCGCCGAGGCCGCGGCTGGCGCCTATGAATTCGCCCACGACCGCGCCGACCAGCGCCAGCACCACGGCCACGCGCACGCCGGCCAGGATGCCGGGCGCGCCGGTGGGCAGCTTCAGCCGCCACAGCGTCTGCCAGCGCTTGGCGCCCAGCATGCGGAACAACTCCAGCCGTTCGGGCTGCACCTGCGCAAGCGCGGTCATGGTGTTTTCCAGCAGCGGGAAGAAGCAGATCAGGGCGGTGATGACGACCGTCGACGTGATGCCGAAGCCGAACCACAGCACGAACAGCGGCGCCAGCGCCAGCTTGGGAATCACCTGCGAGGCGACCACGTAGGGCATGAGCAGCGCGCGCAGCAGCTTCACTTCGGCCAGCAGCACGCCGGCGACGAAGCCGACGCTGCAGCCGAGGGCCACGCCGAGCAGCAACTCCAGCGCCGTGGCGCGGATGTGCGGCCAGAAGTAGCCGCTGGCCAGGCCGCGCCACAGCGATGCCGCGATGGCGGAAGGCGCCGGCAGCACCAGCGCCGACAGGCCCAGGCCGCGGCAGGCCGCCTCCCACGCCAGCAGCAGCACGGCCAGCAGGGCGAGCGACGCGAGGCGCAGTGCAATGCGGTTCATGCGTCCACCGTATCCAGGTGCATGGCCGCCCGCACCTGCGCGCAGGTCTGGGTGAAGGCGATGCTGGAGCGAAGGCCGGCCGGGCGCGGCTTGGTCAACTGCACGGGGATCTCTTCGACCACGCGGCCGGCATCGACGATGCCGATGCGGTCGCCCAGGTACACCGCCTCGGTGATGTCGTGGGTGACGAACAGCACCGTGGTGCCCTGGGTGCGGCACAGCTCCAGCAGGTCGTGCTGCAGCTCTTCGCGCGTGATCGCGTCCAGGGCGGCGAAGGGCTCGTCCAGCAACAGCAAGGCCGGCCGCAGGATCAACGCGCGGGCCAGCGCCACCCGGCTTTGCTGGCCGCCGGAAAGCTGGCGCGGATAGCGCTGCGCGTGCTCGCCCAGGCCCAGCTGCGCCAACAACTGCCGCGCCTGCGCCGTATCGGCTGCGCTCGGCCGGCGCCGCAGCGACACCGGCAGCAGCACGTTGTCGACGACCCGCAGCCACTCGAGCAGCGTGGGCGACTGGAACACGAAGCCGATCTCGGCGCTGCCGGCGGACTGGCGGCTGATGGTCCCCGCGTCCGGCTGCAACAGGCCGGCCGCGAGCTTCAGGAGCGTGGTCTTGCCGCAGCCGCTGCGGCCGACCAGGCAGCGGAACTCGCCCGCCTCCACGTCGAGGTCGGCGCCCCGCACCACCGGCGGCCAACCGGGGAAGGTGAAGCTCACGCCGCGCATGGAGAGCGCCGTGGTCATGCAGTGTCCTCCTGCGCATAGGGCGCGAGCCGGTCGGCGCTGCGCTCGGCCGAGGATTCGACTTCCACCATCCGCACGAGGTCCAGCAGGTTGAAGCGGCCGTCGTGATGCCAGCCCGCCTCCGGCGCCGTCATCGCGCCGATTGCGGCAATACGGGTGACGCCGGCGTGGCCGAGAAGCGTGGACAGCCGGAACAGCTCGCGCGGGTCGGCGGCGATGCCGGCGGTCTGCAGGAAGCGCGCATGCGGCGCGACCAGGGCCACGGCCTCGTCCAGCGATTCGACGGCAGCGACCACGATGCTGCGGCCCCCGGCGGTGGGCGCCAGCCCCTGCGCGCGATCGGCATAGGCCACGCTCCAGGCCGTGTGCTGGTCGCCGAACAGCTCGGCGCCCTCCGCGCCCAGCGCCCGCAGCTCCGCCGCCTGTTGCCAGCCGGCCAGCGCCGCCGCTTCCTCCAGCGCCAACCCCCGGCGCGGGAAGCGCCGCTGCAGGTTGGCCAGTTCGGCTGCCAGGTAGCGGGCGAAGTCGCGCGGCGACACGGCACCGCCGCGCTCCACGTAGAACAGGTGCGGCGAGTAGCAGCCCTGCTGCTCGTAGCGCACGACGTCGTGGGCCGCGAGCCGCGCCGTCGCCGGGCCGCGCAAGGTGTCGAGCGCGGCTCGCCCCACCAGCCCGAAGCCGAGCTTGTGGCCGTAGCCGAGGAAGCGCGTGCTCACCGGCAGCTGCGCCCGCACCTGCGCGATCGCTTCGTTGCCGCCATAGGCCAGCACCGTGTCGGCCTCGCTCCACAAGGCCGAAGCGGCTGCCGTCTCGCCGCCTTTCCACCAGACCACGGCCAGGCACCCGGCCAGCGGCGGATGCACCTCGGCCAGCAGGCGCGCGAACAGGCTGGCGAACACCGGCTCGGCGCTGGGCAGCTTGCCGACGTTGCCGGCCTTCACCAGCAGGCCGCAAACCAGGCTCCACAGCGGCAGCGCCGGCACGTTGCCGGCCCAGCTGTGCACCAGCAGCTGCGGCCCGAAGGCGCGGACCCAGCCGCCCTTGGCGGCGGGCTGGAATTCATCCAGCACCTTCGGGTTGGCGAAGTCCTCGGCGACGAAGCGGTGCAGCTGCGGCGCGCGAAAGGTCTGCAGGAAGGCGGCGAGGCCCAGGCGCACCATCTCGGCGTCGTAGCCGGTGACCACCGGCAGCAGGCGCTCGGCTTGCTGGCGGTAGGGGTCGCGCGGATCGAGCAGGCGCGCGATGGCGGCGTCGATGATTTCGATGATGCGCGACACGGCCAGCGCTTGCAACTCGCGCGCCGCCGCCTGCCTGACACCTTGCGCCAGCGCGCGCATCTGCTCCGGGCGCAGCACCGGCACTTCGATCGCGAGCGTGCCGAAGGCGAGCGGCTGCCACTGCACATCCTCCGCGCGGAGGCCGGGCAGGTAGCCGGCGCGCCAAGGCTTGCTCATGACGTGGCCGCCTGCAGGAATTCCTCCACCGCCAGCGAGCAGCCCTTGGCCTGTGCGCCCTCGGCCCGCCCCAGCAGCAGGAAGCCGGCGCCGGCCGCCACGCCCACGTCCTCGGTGAGGATGCTGGTGACGGAGTTGAAGTTGCCCAGGTCGCAGTGCAGCAGCACGCCGCGCTCGCCAGCCGCAAGCTCCTGGCCGCTGAGCGGGTCGACCAGGCGCGAACGCAGCCAGTGCGGCCCCGACTTGATCGACGGCACCAGCGCATTGCCGTCGTCGTACAGCTGCGTGCTCAGCTCGGTCATGCCGTACATGTTGATGCAGCGCTCGCGCGGCACGCCGAAGAACTGCGCCAACCCTTGGTAGAAGTCCTCCAGCGCCAGTTCACGCGAATTTCCCTTGTAGCCGCCGGTGTCCAGGAGGCGGCTGCCGGGCGGCAGGCGGAAGGTCTCACCGTCACGCGCCAGTTCGTCCATCACGTGCACGAAGCTGTAGCTGGCGCCGAGCACCGCGCAGGGCGCACCGCTGGCCTGGCGCGCGCGCAGCCACTGCCGCAGGCCGGCGCTGTTCATGCCTTGCGGGGAGACGAAGGTCGCGCTGTCGTCGGTGCCGAAGTGCTGCACCGCCAGGGCGAGGTAATGCGCCAGCGAGGAGTTGGGCAGCGCATCTTCCGTGGGGAACAGGATCGCCATCGGCAGCCGGTCCACGCCCTGCATGAAGCGGCGCGCGAAGTTGCGCGTCATCGAGCGGTCGTACACCGCCAGCGTCGGGTGGTAGTGGCGGCCCTTGATGTCGCCGCGGGTGGTGCCGCTGGTCATGAAGACCCGCTGCGCCTCCTCCGCCGGCAGGCAGCTGAGCGTGACTTCCTTGAAGGCGCTGATGGGCACCGCGGGAATCTCGCGCCAGCTCTTCACCGTGCGCGGTGTCGCGCCGCGGCGCTGGCAGAAGCGGCGATAGGGCGCATTGTTCGCGTGCTGCCAGGCGAACAGGCGCAGCGCCAGCGCGTCGAACCCGGCGTCGCTGCAGCCGTCCTGCGCCAGGAAGGCGAGCAGCGTCTCGACCAGGGCGCTGGCCTCGTCGTTCATGGCAGCCGCCGCATGGCTTGCGGCGCGTAGCCGTGATTCAGCGGGCCGCTGCCGGCGCCGGTGCGAACGCTGGCGCCGGCCTCCAGCGCGCCGCGGATGAAGGCGCGGGCGGCATCCACCGCATCGGCCAGTGGCGCCCCCAGCGCCAGCTGCGCGGCGATGGCGCTGGACAGCGTGCAGCCGGTGCCATGGGTGTTGGACGTCTCTATGCGCGGGGCCCGCATCCAGCGCGGCGCGCTACCGCGCGCCAGCAGCAGGTCGCTGACGGTGTTGCCGGCCAAGTGCCCGCCTTTCACCAGCACGGCGTTCGCGCCCATCTCCAGCAGCTGCCGCGCCGCCGCTTCCATGTCGGCTTCGCTCGCCAGCGGCCGGCCGACCAGCAACGCCGCCTCGTCCAGATTGGGCGTGACCAGCGTGGCCAGCGGGAACAGTTCGTACACCAGCACGGCGATGGCCTCCTGGTCGATCAGCACCGCGCCGCTGGTGGCGATCATCACCGGGTCCAGCACCACGGTCTTCAAGCCATGGCGGCGCAGCGCGGCGGCCACGGTGCGGACCGTCTCGGCGGAATGCAGCATGCCGATCTTGACCGCGTCGATGCCGATGTCTTCGGCCACGGCATCGACCTGGTCGGCCAGGATGTTCGAGGGCACGGCGTGGATGGAGCGCACGCCCAGCGTGTTCTGCGCCGTCAGCGCGGTGATGGCCGTCATGCCGTAGCAGCCGAGCGCGGCGAACGTCTTCAGGTCGGCCTGGATGCCGGCGCCGCCGCCGCTGTCCGATCCGGCGATCGACAGCACGCGCGGGTAGCGCAATGAAGAGGCTGGTGGTTTCAAGGGAGCTCCTTCGCGAGCGAACATTGCTCCGAAGGCGAACGCCCCCCGGGACCGCGACGGGTCAGGGTGACAGCTCTTCTTCCGCCGGTATGAACCGGTTCAAGTTCACGGGTCTGGTCTCAGCACGCTAAAGCGTACACCCCGGAGCAGCCGTCATTCTGACACAGGCCGCGCGTCACTTGCCCCGGCGCTGCTTTTCGAACCGCCGCCAGTACTGGAATTCGTCCTCGTGCACCTCGATGTCGATCTCCGACAGCCGCACCTGCAGCCGCTCCTGGACCTCGGACACGGCCTTGTTGTAGACCGAGGGGCCGATCTCCTCCAGGAAGAAGCCGAGCAGCGCCCCGGCGGCGATGTTGCCGATGCGCTCCTCCATGTTTTCCTGGAAGTAGCGCTCGATGGAGGCCACGGCTGCCTTGCGCACTTCCTTGTCGAGTTCTATCGCCATGGCATTCCTCTGTTAAAAACCTTCCTCTTTCGCACTTTTGCCAGCCGGGGCTGGCGCTTCGCCAGCTTTGTGGCGCCTGTCGTGCAGTCTTGCAGCTTCCTGCTGGCGCGCGGCCTGGCGAAACTCATTGCATCCCGGCAGGAGTTTCCCATGGCGATCCGAGACAAGTTTCCAGACACCCTCTACATCAGCGTCCAGGACATGGTCCGCATCGTCCAGCGCAAGGGCCTGTCCGCCTGCATCGCCGGCGTCGCGCGCAACATCGAAGCGGATTTCCTGCGCTGGGAGTCCTTCGACAAGAGCGCGCGCCTGGCCTGCCACTCATCCGAAGGCGTGATCGAGCTGATGCCGATCGCCGACGCCCGGCAGTTCGCCTTCAAGTACGTCAACGGCCACCCGAAGAACACCCGTGCCGGGCTGCCCACCGTGATGGCCTTCGGCGTGCTGGCCGACGTAGCCACCGGCGCGCCGCGGCTGCTGTCGGAGCTGACGCTGACCACCGCCATCCGCACCGCCGCCATGTCCGCCCTTGCAGCGAAACGGCTGGCCCGGCCCGACAGCCGCGTGATGGCGCTGATCGGCAACGGCGCGCAGAGCGAGTTCCAGGCGCTGGCCTTCCGCGACCTGGTGGGCATCCGCGAGCTGCGCCTGTTCGACACCGACCCGGCGGCGACCGCCAAGCTGGTCGCCAACCTGGCGGGCTCCGGCCTGCGGCTGCGCGCCTGCGCCAGCACGGCGGAGGCGGTGCGCGGCGCCGACATCGTGACCACGGTCACCGCCGACAAGAGCAACGCCACCATCCTCACGCCGGAAATGATGGCCCCCGGCATGCACGTCAACGCGGTCGGCGGCGACTGCCCAGGCAAGACCGAATTGCACCGCGGCGTGCTGGAACGCGCCAGCGTGTTCGTGGAGTTCGAGCCGCAGACGCGCGTCGAAGGCGAGATCCAGCAGCTGCCGGCCGATTTCCCGGTGACGGAGTTCTGGCGGGTGCTGGCGGGCACGCATCCGGGCCGCCGCAACCGCGAAGAAGTGACGGTGTTCGACTCGGTTGGCTTCGCGCTGGAGGACTATGCGGCGCTGCGCTTCGTGCGCGATGCGGCGCGCGAGCTCGGCATCGGCGAGGTGATGGAGCTGGTGCCGCGGGCGGAGGATCCGAAGAATTTGTTCAGTGTCATCGTGGCGCAGGAAGAGGAATTGGCCGTGTAGGGTGGGTTTCGCGGAGCGAACCCCACCGGTGGGGTCGCTTCGCGAACCCACCCTACGAATGTTCGTAGACCTCGATGGCAGCCGCCAGGTCTTCCAGCGCAGTCCCGACCGACTTGAACACAGTGCGCTGCTGCGCATCGCGGCGCCCGGTCGCCGTCCCGCGCGACAGCGATTCCAGCGTCCCTCGCACATCCTCGGCGCGAAACACCCCACGCCCCATCGGCCCCAGCAAGTCCCCGCTCTTCTTCAGCGCCTCTTGCGTATCGACGTAGAGCGCCGCCCCGGCAAAGCACGCGTCATCCGCCTCACGCATCGCCGGCGTGAAACTGCCGATCAGGTCCAGATGGCTGCCTGGACGCAACCACGCGCCTTGCACCACCGGTTCGGTCGCCAGCGTCGCGCAGCTGACGATGTCGGCGGCGCCGCAGGCGGCCTGCAGGTCCGGCACGGCCTGGGCTTCCAAGCCCTGCGCCCGCAGCTGCGCGGCCAGCGCATCGGCCTTCCCCGGCGCGCGCGCCCACACGCTCACCCGCTCGATCGCCCGCACTGCGCCGTAGGCCTGCGGCAGCAAACGCGCCACCTGGCCCGCACCGACCACCAGCAAGTGCCGGGCATCTTGCCGCGCCAGCCAGCTCGCCGCCAGGGCCGAAGCCGCCGCCGTGCGGCGCGTGGTGATCTCGTTGCCGTCGATCAGCGCCAGCGGCACGCCGGTGACGCCGTCGTACAGCACGTAGCTGGCATGCAGCCCGGGCAGTCCGCGCGCCGCATTGCCCGGCGCGATGTTGATCGTCTTGATGCCGTAGTAGCGGCCCTCGGCCCAGGCCGGCATGAGCAGTGAGGTGAAGCCGCCGCCGGACGAGGGCACCTCGTGCACGTGCCGCGGCGGCACCGTGCAGCCCTGCGCGAACATCCGCTGCAAGGCGGGAATCAGGCGCTCGAAGGGGAGCGCGGCAGCGGTGGCCGCGGCGTCGAGGACGCGCATCAGCGGTAGGTCGCCAGCAGGATGCTGGTCTCGGTGTTCGCAATGCCCTTGATCAGCCGGATCCGTTCCAGCACCTGCGACAGGTCGGCCATGGTGTCGGCGCGCAGTTCCGCCAGCAGGTCCCAGCGGCCGTTGGTGTCGTGCAGCGCCTCCACGCCCGGCTCGCCCAGCAGGCTGGCGATGACGGCGCGGGTCTGGTTACCATCCACCAGCACGCCCATCCAGGCGCGAATGCGGTCCGGCTCGGCATCGGGCTTCAGCCGCACCGTGTAGCCGACGATCACCTGCTCGTCCTCGAGTTTGCGCAGGCGATTGTCGACGGTGCCGCGCGACACGCCGAGCTTCGCGGCCAGCGTGGCAACAGGCATGCGCGCGTCCTTGCGCAGCAGGGAAATCAGTTCGCGGTCGGTATCGTCCATGCGGGTTCAGGCGTTTGTGCCCGCGAGCATCATCGCCTAAGACGGCGCCCATCGACGCCCCACTGCCCTGCGCAGCCCATTGTGGGAAGCTGCCGCTGTCAGCCAGCTGTCCGGCCCCCCCGGACTTACCCTGAAGCGGAGTCGTGAAACGCGAGCGCGGCCATCGCCGTCAGCGGTAGCGGCGCCGCTCCCAGCGCTCCAGTCCTGCCAGCCAAAGCGCCAGCCAGGCCACGCCCAGGCAGATCGCCGCCAGCACGTCGCTGAGGTAGTGCACGCCCAGGTAGATGCGGGCAAAGGCCACCAGCAGGATCATGGCCGTGGCGAAGGCGGCGGCGGCCAGGCGTACCGGCCAGCGGCGCTGGTGCGCCAGCAGCACCAGCAGCAGCGCGCCGTAGAACAGCGTGGCGGCAATCGCATGGCCGCTGGGAAAGCTGAGGGTGGTCAGTTGCACCAGCGGAGCGTCCAGAGTGGGGCGGTCGCGCTGGACCAGGTGCTTGATCGCGTTGTTGGCCAGCATGCCGGTCGGTACCGCCAGCAGCAGCAGCGCCCAGCGCGCGCGGCGGCGCCAGGCCAGCACCGCGGCCGCCAGCGCGGTGGCGGCGAGCACGGCCACGGTCTGGTGCAGCGTGCTCGTCGCCAGTGCGAGGCTGGTGAGCCAGCCCGAGCGGTGCGCGGCGAAGTACAGCAGCACCTCGCTGTCGAAGCGGGTGAGCACGCCCTGCGCCAGCACCTCGTGCAGCAGCAGCGCGAACAGTGCCAGCGCGACGACAGCGACGGCGAGCTGCTTCAAAACTTGGTGTAGCCGCCGTCGATGAGGAAATCCGCGCCGGTCGCGTAGGCCGAGGCGTCGCTCGCCAGGAAGACCGCGATGCCGCCGAAGTCGTCGCTGTCGCCCCAGCGGCGCGCTGGCACGCGCGGCAGCACCGCAGCCGCGAACTTGTCGTTGTGGAAGGCGCGATCCGTCATGTCCGTTTCGATCCAGCCGGGCAGGATGGAGTTGACGCGAATCTTGTGGGGCGCCAGCTCCACCGCCAGCGCCCGCACCATGGCCGTGACCGCGCCCTTCGAAGCGCCGTACTCGCAATTGCGAGCCGCACCGTGCAGCGCCGCCGTGCTCGCCGTGGCCACCAGCGAGCCGCCTTCGCCGCGCCGCGCCATGTGGCGGGCCGCGGCGCGCAGGGTGAGGAACACGCCCTCGACGTTGACGCGCTGCACCCGGCGGAACTGCGCCAGGTCCATTTCCAGCAGCGCTGTGTTGCCGCCGCCGATGCCGGCATTGGCGAAGCAGGCATGCACGCTGCCGAGCGCGGCGACCGAGCCGTGGAAAGCCTTCTCCACCTGCTCCTCGTCGCCGACGTCGCAGGTGAACGCATGCACGCGCAGGTTGTCGCCGCAGCCCTCCGCCAACTCCGAACGGGCGCGCGCGGTCTTCTCCGCGTTGGAACCCCAGATGGCGACCTGGGCGCCGGCGGCGAGCAGCGCCCGCGCCATGCCCAGGCCGATGCCGCCGTTGCCGCCGGTCACCACCACGCCGCGGCCGCTGAGATCGAAGGGGGCGTACATGATCAGCCCGCCTGGTGCGCCGCCAGCACCTTCTGCACCTGCGGCTGCGCGTCCATGCGCTTCAGGTGGTCTTCGACCTTGGGATAGCGCTTGACGGCCACCCCGTCGCCTTCCAGCCAGCGGGCGATCGTGTACAGGTACAGGTCGCTGGTGCTGAAGCGTTCGCCCAGCACCCACGGGCCCTTGAGGAACTTCTCCTCGATCAGCGTGAAGCACTCGGCCATGGTCTGCGGCACCTTCTTCTTCATCGCTTCCTGCGACGCCGCATCGGCCTCGTCCACCCAGCGGTAGCCGCGCCCCTTGTGGGCGTGCGCCACGTGCACGGTGGCGCAGAGGTAGCTGTTGAATTCGTTCACCTTGGCCAGCAGGAAGGCGTCGTCCAGCGGAGCGAGCTGCGCCTGCGGGAAGCTCTGCGCGATGTACTGCAGCAGCGCCGGCGTCTCGGTCAGCACGCCACGGTCGGTCGCCAGCGCCGGCACGCGGCCCTTGGGGTTGATCTTCAGGTACTCGGGCGCGCGTTGCTGCTCGGTCTTGAAGTCGAGCCGCTTTGCCTCGTAGGGCGCGCCGGAGTACTCCAGAGCCAGGTGCGAAGCCAGGGCGCAGGTGCCGGGTGCGTAGTAGAGCGTGAGCATGCGGGTCTCCCGTGAGTGGGCGGCTGCATTATTGCGCCGCCCGCCGGGCCCGGTCCACGTCCGGGCTGCGATCCATCCTCCGGGATGGGTTCGCGCTTTCCCGCGCGGCTGCTTTCAGGGGACGATCGCGAGCAGCTCGATCTCGAAATTGAGCGGCGTGTTGGGCGGGATGACCCCACCGCCGGTGCCGCGCTCGCCGTAGGCCACGGCGGCGGGACACATGATCTTCGCCTTGCCGCCCGGGCGCATCAGCTGCACGGCCTCGGTCCAGCAGGGAATGACGCGATTGAGCTGGAACTCGGCAGGCTCGCCGCGGCGATAGGAGCTGTCGAACTCGCGGCCGTCAAGGAAGGTCCCGCGGTAGTGCACGCGCACCTTGTCGGTGGCCTTGGGCGCGGCGCCGCTGCCCGTGACCATGGACTCGAACACGATGCCGCTCGGCGTGGTGACCTTGGCGCTGCCGGTGGCGGTGCCCAGCCCGGGAGCGGCGGCATTGCTGGTGCAGCCGGTGGCCAGCACGAACAGCGGAGCCAGGAGGGTGAGGCGGAGGATATGCATGGCTGCCATTATTCCGTACGCGCGGACGCTGGGGCCTCCTACGCGGTAAAGCGCACGGTCGCGGTCAATATCGAAGCCGTCTCAGCAAAGGAACTCGACATGTCCGACGATAAAAGCAGGTCGCAAGGCCAGGACCGCCAGCGCATCAACGTTCACCAGGACTACGAACTGCGCGACTGGGCCAAGTCGCTCAACACGACGCCCGAGCGGCTGAAGGAAGCCGTGCAGGCGGTGGGCGACCGGGCCGAGAAGGTGCGCGAGTACCTGTCGAAAGACAAGCCGGCCTGAGCCCGGATTCGCCCGGTCAGAACCGCGGGCAGGCGCCCGTGAACGAGGTGTCGTACTTCTGCATCTGCGTGCGGTCGTCGCGCTGGCGGTTACGTGCACTGAGGCCGCGGCGTCAAGTGATTTGTGCTGGCCGCGGCTTCGAGATATCCACCGCTCCTGTGGACAAGGCTTAGGGAGAAAGCAGCGTGGTCCCAGCGAAATCAAGGGCCCGATGGCCTCCGCCCGGACTGCTTGGAAATTAAGCAGTGTCACCAAGGTGTCACGGATCTGTAGCAGGACAAACCGCGGGATGCGGTCGGTAGGCGCTCACGTTCCAGCGTCCCGCACCGCATCGCCGGCCGGGGCGCGGCAGCGCGCGATGGCCTCCAGCAGCAGATGCGGGCGCAGCGGCTTGCCCAGGTGCAGGTCGAAGCCGGCGGCCAGGGTCTTGCTGCGGTCCTCGGAGCGGGCGAATGCCGTCAGCGCGATCACCGGCAGCCGCCGGCCCGGCCGCCCGGTTTCCAGTTCGCGCACGCGCCGCACCAGCTCGTAGCCGTCCTTGCCCGGCAGCCCGATGTCGCTCACCAGCACGTCGGGCCACGCCTCCCGCAGTGCGGCCAGCGCGCCGTCGTAGTCGTGCGTCGCGCGCACGCGCGCGCCGCGGTCGGCCAGCACGACCTGCATCATTTCGGTGGCTTCGCGGTCGTCTTCCACCAGCAGCACGTCCAGGCCCGCCAGCAGTTCGGGGGGATGCTCCTCGCTGTCGGGCCCGAGTTCGCCGTGCAGGTCGCCGGCCTGGCTGTCGGGCGCGGCATCGACCGGCAGTTCCACCCGCATCAGCGTGCCATGGCCCATGCCTTGGCTGCTGGCGGCCACGGTGCCGCCATGCAGGTCGACCAGGTGCTTGACGATCGACAGGCCCAGCCCGAGGCCGCCATGGGAGCGATTGCCGGGCGCATCGCTCTGGGTGAAGCGGTCGAACAGGTGGGGGATGAACTCGGGGGCTATGCCCTGGCCGTAGTCCTGCACCTCCAGCAGCAGCCGCTCACCGTGCCGCAGCAGCGCCACCCGCACCCGTCCGCCTTCAGGGGAGAACTTGATGGCATTGGTCATCAGGTTCCAGAAGATCTGCTGGTAGCGGCCGGTGTCGATGTGAGCCGGCCGGTGCGCGCCCTCGACATCGGCATCCACCTGCAGCCCGCGCTCGGCGATGCTGACGCCCAGCGATTCGATCGAGCTGGTGACCAGCTCCGCCGGGTCGGCCCACTCGCGTTCCAGCCGCAGCTTGCCGGAGTTGATGCGCGAGACATCCAGGATGTCGGAGATGATGCGCGCCTGCGTCTTGGCGTTGCGCTCGATCGCCTCGATGCCGCGCACGCCCTCGGGCAGCACGCCGCGCCGCTTGAGGACATGCACCCAGCCGACGATGGCGTTGAGCGGCGTGCGCAGCTCGTGCGACAGCACGGCGACGAAATCGTCCTTGGTGCGGCTGAGGCGCTCGGCCACCACGCGCGCCGCCTGTTCGCGCTCCAGCACGTCGCGCCGGCGCTGTTCCAGCTCGTGCCGGTCCGACACGTCGATGGCGATGGCGATGCGCACGCCGGGCTCGACGTGCGAGGAGATGCTCCATTCCAGGTGCACCTCGCTCCCGTTGGCCGCCAGCAGGGGAAATTCGCCGCGCCAGGGCGCGCCGCCCTCGGCCGGCGCCACCACGTTGCGTTCCACGGTGGCGCGCCAGGCCGGCGGCGCCAGGTCGCTCAGGGCCAGCCCCAGGATCTCGGTGCCGCGCCCCAGCATCTGCAGCAGCGCGGGGTTGGCGTCGGCGAAGCGGCCCTGGCTGTCCAGCAGGGCGATGCCGCTCTGGGCCTGGTCGTAGATGGCACGGAAGCGGCGCTCGCTGCGGCGCATCTGGTCCTCGGCGGTGCGGGCGCGGATCAGCGCCTGCAGCGTGCCGACCAGCAGCGCCGGCTCGACCGGATGGATCATGTAGCCGTCGGCGCCGGCATTGAGGCCGGTCACCCGGTCCTCGTTGCGCACGAACGCGGCCGACAGGTGCACCACGGGCAGCGTGGCCGTGGCCGGGCGCGAGCGGATGACGCGGCAGACCTCGAAGCCGTCCATGTCCGGCAGGTGCACGTCGAGCACCACCGCCGACACGCCCTGCGTGACCAGCTCCAGCGCCTCCGTGCCTGAGCCCGCCTCGGCGGCGCGGAAGCCCGCGGCCCGCACGACCCGCGCCGTCGAATAGCGGGTCGCCGGGTTGTCGTCAACCACCAGCACGGTGTGCCGGGAGCGGTCGATCGTGGTGTTGATGACGTCCGCTTCGATCATGGCGCCCCAGCGCCCTCCAGTTGCAAGGGGATCGTAACGGAAAACACCGAGCCCTTGCCGGGTTCGCTCGCCAGCTGCACCGTGCCGCCCAGGAGTTCGGCGAGCTTCTTGCTCAGTGACAGGCCCAGGCCGGTGCCGCGCAGGCGCCTCTGCACCGGCGACCTCACCTGGGCGAAGTCCTGGAAGATGGAGCCGAGGTATTCGGGCGCGATGCCGATGCCGGTGTCGCTGACCGAGAACGTGACGTGGTCCGGCCCCTCGAGCCGTGCCGACACCCGCACCTCGCCCTTGACCGTGAACTTCAGGGCGTTGGAGATGAAGTTGCGCAGGATCTGCGACAGCTTGCGGTCGTCGGTGTAGAGCTTGGGGATGTCCGGCGGCGGCTCGAACACCAGGTTCACCGCGGGATTGGTCAGCACCGGCTTGAACATGCCGCGCAGGGCCGAGAACAGGTCGACCATCTCGAACCAGGCCGGCGAGATCTCGACCCGTCCCGCCTCGACCTTCGCCAGGTCCAGCAGGTCGTCCACCATCTCGGCGAACTCGGTCGCGTTCTGCTGGATGAAATCGACCTGCTTGGCCTGTTCTTCGGTCAGCGGCCCGTCGACGCGGTCGATGAGGAGCCGGGCGATGCTGCGGATGGAGTTGATCGGCGTGCGGAACTCGTGGCTCATGTAAGCCAGGAAACGGCTCTTCAGCTCGGTGGCCAGGCGCAGCTGCTCGGCCTGCTGATCGAGCTCCGAATAGAGCGCCACCACCCCGCGGTTGGTTTCCTCCAGCTCGGTGCGCAGGTCGTGGGCCTCGCGGCGGCTGGCTTCGAGCGCACCCGCCAGGTCCGGGGGATCGTCGTGTCCGGCCGCCATGTCAGTGCCTGCGCCGCAGCACGGCGACCGTGGCGTCGTCGCGCCCGCGGCAATGGTCGCGCACCAGCAGCGCGGCCGCCAGCACGGGGTCGCGTCCCAGCACGGGTACCAGGATTTCCGCCTGCCAGCGGCTGGCGATGCCATCGCTGCAGACCACCAGCAGGGCATGCGGCGGCCACGGAGTCTGCACTTCGTCGGGCGAACGGATGGTGACGCCGGCGGTGCCGTTTTGCGTCAGCAGCGTGCGGTCGCTGGTGCCCGACACCAGCCGGCCGATGACGTTGCCGGCGCCGGAGGTGCGCACCGTATCGGCGGTGGCGTCGACCTGCATCATCGCGATGGCGGCGCCGCGGGTCGAGCGCAGCCGCCCGTGTATGCGATGCAGCAGCTCGGGCGGCGGCGTCATGGGTTCGGCGCGGAACACTTCCAGCGCCGCCTGCGAAGCTTCGGCCGCGTCAGGGCCGTGGCCCAGGCCGTCGGCGACCACGACCGCCGCCTTGTTGCCGTGCAGGCCGAAGGCCCAGGCGTCGCCGCACACGCGTTCGCCGGGCGCCGCCAGCGCGATGGCGCCGACGACGATGGGACTTTCCGCGGCCGGCGCGGCCGGCAGCTGGGCGCGGACGCGTGCCACCGCCACCGTGCCTTGCGGCACCGAGGAATGCAGGTCGAATTCACTGGCCAGCCGGCGCACCGCGCCCAGGCCCGTGCCGGGCGTGCCGCCGGTGGAGTAGCCGTCGCCGAGGGAGCGCGCGACATCGTCGATGCCGGGGCCTTCATCGATGGACACCACCTCGATCTCGCCGCGGCCGGGGCGTGCCGACAGCAGCAGCCGGCCCTTCTTGGCATGGCGCACGAGGTTGCTTCCCAGCTCGGTGACGATCAGCGCCAGCCGGCCGGCCTCCACTTCGCTCAGGCCGCATTCGTGCCCGAGGTCGGCCGCGTGGCGGCGGGCTTCGCCGACGCGGCTGGCGTCGTCCATCGGGAAGACGCTATGGAAGGAGCCGGTGATCACTTCCACCGCAGGATGCTCACGCGAGTGCCGGCGCCGGGCGTCGACTGCAGGTCGAACTCGTGCACCAGCCGCTTGCTCCCCGGCAGGCCCAGGCCCAGGCCGGCGCCGGACGTCCAGCCGTCGGTCATCGCGAGCTTGAGGTCCGCGATTCCCGGGCCCTGGTCCTGAAACAGCAGGCGCAGGCCGCGCCGCACGCCGTCGTCCAGCACCTCCCAGTGCAGGTCGCCGCCGCCGCCGTGGACCACGGTGTTGCGCGACAGCTCGCTGGCCGCCGTGATCATCTTGGTCTGGTCGACCAGCGAGAATTTCAGCAGCTGCGTGAGGGCCCGAACTTTTTGCCGGCTGGCCACGATGTCTTCCTCGGTGCGAAGCGGTAAGGAGCCCCGGGCTTCATCGAAGGGCAAGCGGCTTCCCCTTGGGCTTGGCCGCGAGCAACTCCATGCCGCGCTCCACGTTCAGGGCGGTGCGCACACCCTCCAGCGACAAGCCGAGCTCCACCAGCGTGATGGCCACCGCCGGCTGCATGCCCACCACCACCGTGGTGGCGTCGAGGATGCGCGAGATGCCGGAGATGCTGGCCAGCATGCGGCCGACGAAGGAGTCGACGATCTCGAGCGCGGAAATGTCGATCAGCACGCCCTTGGCGCCGGTGTTGGCGATCTTGGTGGCCAGGTCGTCCTGCAGCGCCAGCGCCATCTGGTCCTGCATGTCGAGCTGGATGGTCACCAGCAGGTTCGGTCCCATCTGCAGGATCGGGATGCGGTACATCTATGCAACCGCCCGGCGCGTGACGACGAAGCCCTGCTGGTCCATCGCCAGCGCCAGTGCGTCGGCCAGGCTCGACTTGGAGGCGATGCCTTGCAGGTCGATGCCCAGGTGCACGATGGTCTGGGCGATCTGCGGCCGGATGCCGCTGATGATGCACTCGGCACCCATCAGCCGGATCGCGGCCACGGTCTTCAGCAGGTGCTGCGCCACCAGCGTGTCGACGGTGGGCACGCCGGTGATGTCGATGATGGCCAGCCGGGAACCGGTTTCGACGATCCGCTGCAGCAGCGTTTCCATCACGACCTGGGTGCGGCTGGAGTCGAGCGTGCCTATCATCGGCACCGCCAGCACGCCCTCGAACAGCTTGATCACCGGCGTCGACAGCTCCAGCAGGTCCTGCTGCTGGCGCTTGATGATTTCCTCGCGCGTCTGCTGGTAGGTGGTGACCGTCCATTGCGCCATCTTGTCGACGATCTGCGTGACAGCCCACACCGCCGCCATCTGCTGCTGCGCATTGGAGCCCATCTCCTGCTGCACCAGCTTGAACACCGGCCGCTTGAAAGCCAGCACGAACATGCTGGTGTCGCCGGCGGACTGGCCCTGCGCCGCGCGCGAGCGCGAGAGCGACTCGAGGGCGCGTCGCACGCTGTCCCACGAGGGGGACTGGAACGACTCGGGATCGGCACCTGCCTTGAGCGCTTCGCGCAGGCCGCGCAGCATCTCCTCGGCTTCGGAGCGCATGCCACGGCGCGCCGCCTCGGTGACCCGGCCTGAACCGGCGCCCGCCTCCTGCTGCCATTCGGAAAGGATCTGTTCTTCATGCTGGTTCAGGAGGCGCAGCACGACTTCGGTTTCTTGGCTCATTGGAATGGTAGGAATCGTTGTGGGAGGCTCAGCGATTATGAGCAGTGCAGTCGAGCACCCGCTGTAGGAGAAGGCGCACAGGCGGGCTCTCGCCGGCCTGCCACGCAGCCCGCCAGGCTGGGGTCGCCGGAGGCTACCCCAGCAACTTCGGCAGCTGCGCCATGTCGGTAAAGATCACCGACGCCCCGGCCGAGCGCAAGGCCGCCGGCGCATCGTGCCCCGCCTCTGCCGGGCTGTAGCCGAACACCGTGGCGCCCGCTGCCACACCGGCCCGCGCGCCGGTCACGGTGTCTTCCACCACCGCGCAGCGCTCGGGCCGCGCGCCCAGCCGCTCCATCGCCGCCAGGTAGACATCCGGGAACGGTTTGGAGCGCGGCATCTCGTGGCCGCTGAACACCCGGCCCTCGAAGTAAGGCAGCAGCCCGCACTTGTGGAGTTGCAGCTCGACCTTGAACCGGTCGGCGCCGGAGCAGCAGGCGATGCGGCCCTGGTAGCGGTCGCTGAGCAGTGCCACCGCGGCAACCGCGTTGGGGATCGCCTGCAGCCGGGCGACCAGGCCCTCGTTGCGGCGCTCGCGAAAGCGCGCGAACCATTCCTCGGTCAATGGCTTGCCGGTGCGCGCCTCGATCAGGGCCTGTTCGTCCTTGACCGCCTTGCCGACGAACAGGCGCATGCACTCGGCGGAGTCGAGCTGCCAGCCCAGTTCCTCCAGCATGTCGCGCAGCACGCCATTGGTGATGCCCTCGCTGTCCACCAGCACGCCGTCGCAGTCGAACAGCACGGCGTCGAATCGCTCGCTCACTTCAGTTCTCCCTCCAGGTACTGCCAGCGGCCGCCTTCGCACACGAAGCGGCTGCGCTCGTGCAGGCGGTGGCCGCGTCCCGCCAGGCGCGACCGGGCCACGAATTCCACCTCGGCATGGTCGGCGTCCGGCTGGCGCGCATCCCGCACTTCCAGCCCCAGCCACTTCAGGCCCGCCTCGAAGCCGAGCTGGGGCGGCCGGGTGGATGCGTGCCAGGTGGCCAGCAGGTAGTCCGCGTCCTCCAGCACGAAGGCACTGTAGCGCGACCGCATCAGCGCCTCGGCGTCGGGCGCCGGCGTCCGGCTGAAATCGGCCAGGTAGCGGCCGCAACAGCGGGAAAAGGCCAGCGCCTGCCCGCGCTGGTCGCGACGCCCGCAAGGGCAGGGCGCCACCGGCGGCAGGCTCATGCCTTCTTCGCCTTGCGCGCTTCCAGGGTCTCCGTGGGGCCGCCCTGCTTGACCCATTCCGTGAAGCCGCCGTCGATGTGGGCGACGTTGCGCATGCCCATGTCCTGCAGCGTCTTGGCGGCCAGGGCGCTGCGCCAGCCGGCACCGCAGAACAGCACGAATTCCTTGCCCTCGTCGGCAAAGACCTTCTTGTGATACGGCGATTCCGGATCCACCCAGAATTCGAGCATGCCGCGCGGCGCGTGGTAGCTGCCGGGCATCGTGCCCTCTGCCTGCAGTTCCCGGACGTCGCGGATGTCGACCAATTGCAGGCCGGGCTGGCCGAACCGCGCCTGCACGTCCGCGATGGAGTAGGTTTTCACTTCGGCCATCGCTTCGGCCACGAGCGTGCGGTAGCCCTTGGTGATCGTCATACTCTGTTCCTTGCGCGGCAAGGCGCCGCGAGGCACGATCGTACCCGCGCTACAGTGCACAGGATTTCTCCGCGACCATGACTTTTCCCTCCGCCAATGCGCCGCCCCAGCGCCAGCGCTTCGGCAGTTCCCTCCAGGTAGTGCTGGTGCTCTCACCGCCGGCACTGCTGCAGCGCATGTCCGACATAGTGGGCGCCATCGGAGGCACACTGCTCGCGGGCCGCTTCGCCACCCCGGCCGACGCCGTCGACTGGATCGTGTGGAAACGCCCCGTGTGGCACGTTGCCTACGTCGACATGACGCTCCCCGGTGCCGAGGAGGTGGTGCGCAGCCTGCAAGGGTCGCAGCACGCCGGCACCATCGTCGGCGTGTGCGACCATCTCTGGCGCGAGGTGCGGGATCGCTGCAGCGCGATCGGCGTGCGCGCCATCGTGGAGAAAGGCGACCTGATCGCCTTCCAGGGCGACCTGGAGACACGGGCGCGTTGAGTCTTGAGTCTGAAAATCGCTGAAGCGATTTTTCAGCGATCAACTCAGCGCGCGCTGGATAAGGATCTTCTGCACGTCGGACGTGCCTTCGTAGATCTGGCAGACGCGCACGTCGCGCCAGATCCTTTCCACCGGGAAGTCGTTGACGTAGCCATAGCCGCCCAGCGTCTGGATCGCCGCGCTGCAGACGCGCTCGGCCATCTCGCTGGCGAACAATTTCGCCATGGCTGCTTCCTTCAGGCAGGGCCTGCCGGCATCGCGCAGCGCAGCCGCGTGCCAGATCAGCTGGCGCGCCGCTTCCAGCTGCGTCGCGCACTCGGCCAGCCGGAAGCCGACGGCCTGGTGGTTGAAGATGGCGGTGCCGAAGCTTTCGCGCTCCTTCGAATACTGCAGGGCCACCTCGAAGGCGCTGCGCGCCATCCCCAGGCTCTGGGCGGCGATGCCGATGCGGCCGCCCTCCAGCGAGGACAGCGCGATCTTGTAGCCCTCGCCCTCCTCGCCGATGCGGTTGGCGGCGGGAATGCGGCAGTTCTCGAAGTTGATCTGCGCCGTGTCGCTGGAGTGCTGGCCGACTTTTTCCTCCAGCCGCGCCACCACGTAGCCCGGCGTGTCCGTCGGCACCAGGAAGGCGCTCATGCCGCGCTTGCCGGCGCCCTTGTCGGTGACGGCGATCACCACCGCCAGCTGGCCGTTCCGGCCGCTGGTGATGAACTGCTTGACGCCGTTGATCACATAGCCGTCGCCATCCTTCGCCGCGCTGGTGCGCAACGCCGAGGCGTCACTGCCCACGTGCGGCTCGGTCAGGCAGAACGCGCCCAGCAGTTCGCCCTGCGCCAGGCGCGTCAGCCAATGCTTTTTCTGCGCCTCGCTGCCGTAGCGCATCAGGATGGCGTTGACCGGGCAGTTGGTGACGCTGATGGCCGTGCTGGTGCCGCCGTCGCCGGCGGCGATTTCCTCCAGCACCAGCGCCAGCGTCACGTAGTCGAGCCCGGCGCCGCCGTACTCCTCGGGCACGCAGATGCCGTAGGCGCCCAGCGCCGCCAGCCCGCGGTGGGCCTCGCGCGGGAAGGTGCGCTCGCGGTCCCAGCGCGGGGCGTGGGGCCAGAGCTGCTCGCGCGCGAAGTCGCGCACGGCATCGCGGATCATTTCCTGGTCGGGCGTCAGCAGCATGGAAGACTCACCAGCTTTCGAAGCGCTGGCCGTCGTAGTTGAGGAAACGCCCCTGGTCGGCTGGCGTGATGCCGGCGATGGCGTCGCGCATCGCGGCCACGCTGTCCGGCACCAGGAGCGGGGCGCCGGCGCCGCCCATGTCGGTCTGCACCCAGCCGGGGTTCATGGCCACGAAGATCGCCTTCGGGTAGTCCGGCTGCGCCGCCGCCACCGCCATGTTGAGCGCCGCCTTGCTGGCGCGGTACACCCAGCTGTAGCTGGACTCGACCTCGGCGATGCGCCCCATCCGGCTGCTGATGAAAACGAACTTGCCGCCCGCGGCTTCCACCAGCGGCGCGACCAGCGGGATCGCCTGCATCGCGCCCAGCACGTTGGTCCGCATGGTGCGGTCGAAGTCGTCTTGCGAGGGCGGCTGGGTGGCGCCGCCGCGCGAGTTCACGCCGGCGACGTAGAGCGCGAGGTCCAGCTTCCCAGCAGCGAGCTGCCGGCCCAGGCCGGCGATGCTGGCCGCATCGGTCACGTCGAGCCTGAGCGCCTTGGCACCCAGGGCGTCGATCGCCTGCAGGCCGGCGGCGTCGCGCGCGGTGGCGGTCACGGTGTCGCCCGCCGCGCGGTACTGCCGCACGAATTCGAGGCCGATGCCGCGCGAGGCGCCGAGGATGAGGATGTTCATGGCTGGGGGA
>JAQGMU010000024.1 GCA_028292195.1 Ramlibacter sp.
ATCAATGCGGCGGCGGGCTTCATCTTGCGAGCTCCAGTTGTCCGGGACCGGTGACCCGGGCGATGACGCCGCCGGCCGCGCCCTGCTGGCGCACCCGCACGCTGTCGCCAAGCCGGCCGTCCTGCAACACCTCCACCCGTGCCTCCAGGGTGACGGCGCCGGAGCCCAATCGCATCGATGCCCACTGGCCGCGTTGCACCACCGGCGCCGTATCGACTTGCCTGGGAAGCTTCACTTCGCGCGGCGCCGGCGTCGGCGCCGGGCCGTCCAGCGGCGGCGCCAGCAGGTCTTCGGCACTGACATGGAACGGCACCGCAACGGACCGCACGAACCGCTCGGCCACCCAGACCTCGACCCAGACCAGCATGCGCGAGCGCGGCGCGGTAGCGTCCAGGGCGCGGGGCCGCAGGCGCAGTTCGCCCTCGGGCGCCTCGAGGTCGCGCGGGAGCGACTGCAGCTGCAAGTCGCTGCGCTGGGCACGCGCGGCCAGCCAGTCGCGCAGCGCAGTCTCCGCGGCCGCGGCGATCTCTTCTCCGCTGACTCTTCGAATCGCGGCGACCAGCTGGGTCGACGCCGGTCCACTCCAGCGCACGACGTCGTCGGCCAGGCCGGACTTCGCGCGCAGCCAGCCCGCCACGGCTTCGCGTTGAACCGTGACCGTCTCGCCGGCGGCCGGCGCCCGGCCGAGCGGCAGGTTGACCAGCATGCGCAAGGGATCCAGCTCGCTCGAACTGAGGACCGCCACGTCGCCCAGCGTCACCACCGGACCGGCCACCCGCGCCTGCGGCCGCAGCGCGATGGTGACGGGCGCCCCTGCGCCGGCCGGCCCGCAAGCCAGCGACAGCATCAGGACGATGGCGCGAGGGTTCATCGACGCAGCCCGTTGACGATGCCCAGCATCTCGTCGGAAGCCTGGACCACCTTGGCGCTGGCCTCGTAGGCACGCTGGGCCACCATGAGGCTGACCATTTCCTCGACCAGCTTGACGTTGGAGCCCTCCAGGTAGCCCTGGGCGAGCGCGCCGACGCCGTCTTCGCCTGCCTTGCCGGCAATCGGTTCGCCGGACGCGTCGGTTGCGCGATACAAGCCGCCGCCCTGCGCCGCCAGACCCGTGGCATTCGCGAAACGCACCAGTTCCAGTTGCCCGGCGTCGGCCGGCGTCGACTGGCCGCTGACACGCACCTGGACCCTGCCGGTGGCGGAGACCATGATGGCCTCCGCATTGTCTGGAATCAGGACGCCGGGTTTGAGCGGGATGCCGGCCTGCGTCGCCAGCTGGCCGTCGGCATTGACCTTGAGCGTGCCGCCGCGGGTGTAGGCGCGCGTTCCGTCGGGCAACGCGAGTTCGAGGAAACCGTCGCCCTGGATCGCCAGGTCCCAGGCCGAATCGGTCTTCTTCAGGTCGCCGAGATCGAACAGGCGCGAGACGGCCGGCAAGGCGACCCCGGCTCCCGCGGTCTGCGGCGGCGCCAGCGGACCGCCTTCGCCGGCCCGCGCCTGCGAAACCAGCGCGGGGGTCACCAGATCGGCGAACACCACGCGGCTTTTCTTGTAGCCCGCGGTCTGCATGTTCGCCAGGTTGTTGGCGATGACCTCGACGTTCATCTGTTGCGCGTGCATTCCGGTGGCAGCTATGGCCAGGGCGTCGAACATGGTCAGAAGCTCCTCATGGTTTCATTGCCCTTCGCCCAGCTTGCGAATGGCGTTGCCCAGCATTTCGTCGTAACTGAGCGCCACCTTCTGCAGGGATTCGAAGTGGCGCATGGTCTGCATCAGCTGCACCATTTCCTGCATGGAGCTGACGTTTGCGTTCTCCAGGTAGCCCTGGCGCACCTCGGTGCCGCCTTCGGCGCGCGGGGTGGCGCCGGGGAAGGCGACCAGCCCGTTCCCGAGCCGGCGGGCCGCAGCCGCTTCCTCGAAGGCCACCACCTTCAGCTGCGCTAACGGTTCGCTGCGCGCCTTGGCGGCCTTGCCGTCCCCGGCCACGGCTTCGAAGATGCGGCCCGCCGCGTCGATGCTGACGGGCCCCTCCGGCAACTGGATTTCGCCGCCCGTGCCGGCGACCGGCAGCCCTTGCGCCGTGACCAGGCGGCCCTGGGCGTCGCGGCGGAAGTTGCCGAGGCGGGTGTAGGCCGGCCCCTGCTCGGTGAGCACTTCGAACCAGCCCGACCCGGAAAGCGCCAGGTCCAGGCCTTGCGCGCTTGTCTTCATCGTCCCCTGCCGCATGTCCAGGTGAACGGCGGTGGCGACTGCGCCAGCCTGCTGCGCATCGGCAAGGCCTTGCGTCCGCAGCGCCTGGGTGAATGCGCCCTCCGCAATCACTTCACGCTTGTAGCCGGGCGTCTGCACGTTCGCCAGATTCATGGCGACGCGTTCCATCCTGGACATGTCGGACTGCATGGCCTGCAAGGTGACGGCAAGGACGGGGTGCATGGCGGGGCTTCAGAAAGTGATGGTCCCGTAGGACTTCAATTCCAGCGTGTGCGGGATCTCGGCCATCGACAGCACGCGCAGATGCGGCAAGCCGCGCTCCGACAGGGCGCGCAGGTGGCGCCGCAGCTCGGGCGCGCACAGCAGCACGGGCAACAGGTCGCTCTTCATCATTCGCTCGGCCTGCTGCATCAGGTGCGGGATGAACTTCTCCAGCAGCTTCGGCTCGAGCGCGAAGGAAGCGGCCGCCCGGCCCTCCTGCTGCGCGGCCCGCAGGTTCTGCAGCAGGTGGCCTTCGATGGCGGGGTCCAGGGTCAGCACCTGCAGTGAGCCGCCATCGCCGGCCAGGCCCTGGCAAATGGCGTGGCCCAGGCGCTGGCGCACGGCCTCGGTCAGGCTGGCGGCGTCCTTGCTGGCGCGGCCGGCGTCGGCCAGCGTTTCCAGGATCGCCTCGATATGGCGGATGGAGACCTTCTCGCGCAGCAGGTTCTGCAGCACCTTCTGCAGATCACCCACCGACAGCAGCCCGGGAATGACTTCTTCCACCAAGGCCGGCTGCGCCTGCCGCACCCTTGTCAGCAGGCGGTCGGTTTCAGCGCGGGTCAGCAGGCTCGCGCATTCGCGCCGCAACACTTCGGCCAAGTGCGTCAGGAAGACCGTGGGCGCGTCGACCAGCGTGTAGCGCGCCGCTGCGGCGGCTTCACGGTGTGCCGGTTCGATCCAGAGCGCGGGCAGCCCGTAGGTCGGGTCGCGGGTCGGCGTGCCCGGCACCGAGCGCAGGTCCCCGGCGGGATGGATGGCGAGCAGGCGATCCTCCGCCACTTCGCCTCGCGCCACCACTGCTCCGTCGATGTGGATCTCGTAGGCGTCCGGCCCCAGCCGTGGACCGCGCCGGAACCGGATGCGCGGCAACAGCAGCCCGAACTCCTGCGCGTGCTGCTTGCGCAGGGCGGTGATGCGGTCCATGAACAGGGTGGCCTCGTGCACCTGGGCTTCCCAGCGTTGGCCGACCAGCACTTCGACGGCCTCCACCGGAACGACGTCCGGCGTGTCGTCCTTGGCTGCGATGGCGCCGTCCTCGGGCGCGCTTGACGCCGGCGGCTTGGCGAAGCGGCGCGCAAACCAGGCCAGTGCCAATGCGAGCACCAGCAGCGTCGCCGCCGGCCAGGCCGGAATGCCGGGCAGCAGCAGCAGGGCCCCCATCGCGCCGGCCACGATCAGCAAGGTCTTCGGAAAGGCGGTGACCTGGCGCAGCGCCTCGCGGCTCAGGTTGCCGTCGGACGCCGAGCGCGTGACGATGATGCCGGTGCCCACCGCGATCACCAGCGCCGGCACCTGCGTGACGATGCCATCCCCGACGGTAAGCAGGGTGTACGTCTGCAGCGCCTGCGCCCAGGGCATGCGGTGCTGCACGATGCCGATGACGAGGCCGCCAATGATGTTGATCAACAAGATCGTGATCCCGGCGATCGCATCGCCTTTCACGAATTTCGAAGCCCCGTCCATCGCACCGTAAAAACCAGCCTCTCGCTCGAGAGTCCGGCGCCGGCGCTGGGCCTCGGCCTGGTCGATGAAACCCATGTTCAGGTCGGCATCGATGCTCATTTGCTGGCCCGGCATGCTGTCCAGGGTGAAGCGCGCCGCCACTTCCGAAACCCGCTGGGCGCCGTTGGTGACGACGACGAATTGCACGACGATCAGGATCAGGAAGACGACGAGTCCGACGACGACATTGCCGTCGACGACAAAGGCCCCGATCGCGGCGATCACCCGGCCCGCGTCGGCATCCGCCAGGATCAGCCGCGTTGCGGCGACGTTGAGCGCCAGCCGGAACAGCGTGGCCACCAGCAGCAGCGACGGGAAGGTGGAGAACTCCACCGGCCGCGTGACGAAGAAAGTCAGCAACAGGACCAGCAGCGCGAAGCCAAAGTTCGCCAGGATCAGGAAATCCAGCACCGGCCGCGCCACCGGGATGAACAGCACCAGCAGCACGCCCAGCACGGCGAGGACCAGCACCGCGTCCGACTGCCGGCCCAGGAAGCGTCCGATCGCGTTCATGCGGCGGCTCCCGCAGCGGCCGCACGCCTTTGCTCGCGCAGCGCGAACACCCAGACGATGATCCGGGCCACGTCGGCATGGAACGCGGAAGGCACGTGCTCGTCGATGGCCATGTCGCGGAACAGCTGGCGCGCCAGGGGCGGGTTCTGCACGATGGGAATGCGGTGCCGCCAGGCGATCTCGCGCATGGCCGCCGCCAGTTGCCCGGCGCCCTTGGCGACCAGCTGCGGTGCCGGCATCTGGCCATGCGCGTAGCGCAGCGCCACCGCGTAGTGCGTCGGGTTGGTGACGACGACGTCGGCGGTGCGCGTGTTGTGCAGCGCCCGGCTGCGCTTGAGCATTTCGCGCCGCAACTCGCGCAACCGCGCGCGGATGCGCGGGTCACCCTCGCGCTCCTTGAATTCGTCTTTCAGCTCGCGCCGGCTCATGCGCATCTTGCGGCCGAATTCGCGGCGGGTGAAGGCAACGTCGAGCGCGGCGATCAACGCGAGCGCCAGCGCGATCTTCAGGCCGAGAGCCGCCATGTCGGCTACCACCGTGCGCAGGAAAGCGGCCGGCGCCAGGCTGGCCACGGCCAGGAAGTGCGGCAACAAGGCCTTCAGCGCCAGCCACGCCGCCAGCGCCAGCAAAGCCAGCTTGAGGCAGGCCCGCAGGCCTTCGAACAGCGTTCGCAGGGAGAACACGCGCTTCAGTCCCGCCGCGGGGTTGAGGCGCTGCGGGTCGAATTTCAGCGGCTCCAACGACAGCACGACGCCGGACTGGAGCCAGGAAGCCGCAACCGCCGCGACCATCAGCATGACCATGAAAGGCAGGACGACGGCGGCCGCTCCGGTCGCCAGATGCGTCACCAGGCCCCAAAGCGCGGCGTCACTGACATCGTGGTCGGCCAGTTTCAGGAACGCTGCATGGGCCAGGCGCAGCAGCGCCACCGCCGCCGCCACGCCCTGCCAAGCGAGGTACACCATCGCCGCAATGAACACCGTCGCCGCCACGGCGTCCATGCTGCGGGCCGTCTGCCCGCGTTCCTGCGCCTTCTTCAGCTTGAACGGCGTGGCCGCTTCGCTGCGGTCGATGTCCTGGTCGGCCATCAGCGGCCTCCCTCGTGCGCTGCCGCGGGCAACTCGAACAGCCGGCCCCAGGTGACGTACACGTCGCCAAAGATGCGCGAGGTGATTTCGCCCATGCCGCCGGCCCAGAACGACAGCACCAGCAAACCTGCCACCACCTTCACCGGAATGCCCAGCACGAACATGTTGGCCTGCGGTAGGTTGCGGGCCACCACGCCGAGGGCGAACTCCACCAGCAACAGGCACAGCACGATGGGCGCCGCCAATGCGAAGCCGAGCGTGAACAGACCTGCCGCCTGTTGCAGCACCGGGCCGGCAACGTCTTGCAGCGACCAGGGCTGGCCGGCGGGAAAGCGATTCAGGCTGAAGGCAACGCCGCGCAGCAAGGCGTGGTGGCCGTTGACCAGGAAGAAGAACACCACGCTGGCCAGGCTGAGGGCCGACGTGACCACCGGGACCTGCGTGCGCGTCAGGGGATCGAACACCTGGGCGATGCCGAAGCCGACCTGGACGTCGATGAGCCGCCCGGCGAGACCGAAGCCGGAGAACGCCATCAGCACCCCGAGCCCCAGCGTGGCGCCGATGGCCAGTTCACGCACGAAGGCGTCCAGCAGGCCGCCGAGATCGGCTATGGCCGCCGTGGCACCCGCCAGCGGCATCGCAAGCGCGGCCGAGAGCGCCAGCACCAGCACCAGCCGCACCGTTGGTGGCAAGGGCACCGCATGCAGCACGGGCGTCATCAAAAGCAGTGCCGACAGGCGCGTCGCCACGAGCAGCACGTTCGTGACCCAGGGCATGCCAGGTGCGGAGAACAGCTCGCTCATGGCCGGCTGCCGTCAGACCAGCGCGGGAATCTGCGACCAGAGCTGCACCGCGAACTGGCACAGCGTCCGCAGCATCCAGGGTCCGAACACGATGATCGCCAGTCCGGCGGTGACCAGCTTCGGGACGAAAGTCAGAGACATCTCCTGCACCTGCGTCAGGACTTGCAGGATGCTGATGGCCAGCCCGACCAGCATGGTCAAGCCGAGCACCGGCAGGCACACGAGCAAGCCCGTCCAGAACAGGTCGGACGTCACCTTCAAAGCGAGGCCGCTGGTCACTTGAACCCCCTGTGCCCCGCTGCGGTCAGCCGGGATGCGGCTTCGTTGGCTTGAGGCGTGGGAGAAAGTCTGCGCCGCGCGGGCGCAACGATGCGAGGAAATCGTGCGCCCGCGGCGGAAGCACAATCTCACAGGAACTCCTGTGCATTCCGCCTACCAGGCTGGACGGCGCCTGCGGCGATCATGAAGGCCTGCAACGGCCTATACATCACTCAAAAGTGATATCATCCAGAACTGATCGATCACCGGTGCCCCCATTCCCTGTCTGGGAGGTGATCTTTCACGATGAATTCGAGGCCGACTTCATGAAGTTCGACGCCGACGCGCAGGACGCGTTGCTGGCTGCCGCCAAGGCCGTGAGCCTTGCGGGTCCGCGGACGGGCCGCCCTTTTGTCGACAGTCTCAAGGGCTCGCGGCACGGCAACATGAAGGAGCTTCGCTACAAATCCGCCGCCGGGAGTCAAGTCTGGCGAGCTGCGTTCGCGTTTGATCCGCAGCAGAAAGCCGTGATCCTCATGGCCGCGCAAAAACAGGGAACGGGCGAACGCCGGTTCTACAGGCGCTTGATCGCGACCGCGGACAAGCGCTTGGAATCACATCTGCGACGTTTGGAGCAGAGAAAGTAGGTCCCATGGGCAGGAACATCGACGAAGTCATCAAGCATCTGCCGAAGACCCGCCGGGACCGCATTGGTGCCGAGGCACAGCGGATGGCCCGGGAGATGATCCGCCATGCCGAGTCCCTCGTGGCCCTGCGCAAGGCGGCGGGCCAGACCCAGGCGGAAGTGGCGCAAACACTAGGCATCGGGCAGAACGCCGTGTCGCAGCTGGAAAGCCGCACCGACCTGTACCTGTCCACGCTCAGCAAGTACGTGGGAGCGCTTGGCCTGCAACTGGAACTGGCCTTGGTCACGCCTGCGGGCGAGCGTGTAGCGCTTTCCAATTTCCGGCCTTGGGACCAGACGGAACCCGCGCCTGCCGCGCAACCACGATTCGCCCGCAAGAAGATGACTGCCCGCACGGTCGCCAAGACGACAGGGCCGAAGACGTCGCCTGCCGCCAAGCGCGCAATCAAGAAGAGCGGCAGCTAGCCTGACACCCCGGTGACTCCACCGCCAGCAAGGTCTCCCCGCATCTCCTAAGATGCAACGGTCTTCAGGGCGGGGCGAAATTCCCCACCGGCGGTAGGCGGCGCAAGCCGCGAGCCCGCGAGCGCTCGGTGCTTCACGGCACCGAGGTCAGCAGACCGAGTCAGATGCTCGGGCCGACGGTCACAGTCCGGATGAAAGAAGATTCGCGTTCATTTGCGTGGGCGCGATGTGCGCGCGCCCGCCTTCACCGGCAGGCGCGGGCGTTCTTGCCGCCTTGAAGCGTTTTTGTCCAATCAACAGGAGCGTTTCATGACCCATGCCTCTCTTTCTCCCACTCTCGATTCGGACCGCGCGGTGGCGCTGAGTCCCATCGCCGACGTGCTCGCCCAGCTGCGCGCCGGCAACCCCGTGCTGGTGCTGGACGACGCCGGCCGCGAGGACGAGGCCGACCTCGTGGTCGCCGCCGACCTGATCCGGCCCGAGACCATGGCGATGCTGATCCGCGAAGGCAGCGGCATCGTCTGCCTGTGCATCCGCCCGGACCAGGCCAGCGCGCTGCGGCTGCGGCCGATGGTCGAAGTGAACCGCTCGCGTTATGCGACGGCCTTCACGCAGTCGATCGAGGCGGCGCACGGCATCACCACCGGCGTGTCCGCAGGCGACCGGGTGCAGACCATCCAGTGCGCGCTGCGCTCCACGCTGGAGAACAGCGAGATCGTCAGCCCGGGGCACGTGTTCCCGCTGATCGCGCGGGCCGGCGGCGTGCTGGAGCGGCAGGGCCATACCGAAGCGGCGGTGGACCTGGCGGAGCTGGCTGGCTGCTCGCCGGCCGGCGTGCTGTGCGAGCTGATGAACCCGGATGGCAGCATGGCGAAGGGCGCGCAGATCGCGGCGTTCGCGCAGCGCAATGGATTGCCGTGTACGACCGTGGAGGCGGTGCGGCAGTACCGGGTGGACGCCGCGGCCTTGTGACATTTCCTCACGTTCACGGCCGTTCGATCACCCTGGCGTGACGCTCGTCGCCGGAAAGCGACCACGCGGCGGACGGCCATCCGCCAGGCGGTGCGCGCCGCTATAACCACTCGACTGATGAGTGGGAGGAGTGCACCCATGCTGCGTAAAGCGTCTGTTCTGCTGGGACTGGCCGTGTTGCTGTCCCTGTTGTTCCCGGTGAAGGCCTTGCTGAAGGAAAGCGGTGTCGACCCGCACGCACTGCGGTTGCCGGTGGTGGACCTGGCGACCTTCTGCGTCGTCGCCGCGATGCTGCCGGCGCTGCTGCTGTTTCGCGACGCGCAGCTCGCGCACCGCATCCCGCGCTGGAGCGCCTGGGTCGCGCTGCTGGCCGTTGCCTCCGTGCTGTTCGTGCTGCTCCACATGGACTGGTCGCTGGAGCTCGCCTCGGCCTATGCGCGCGAAGCGATCGCCGCCGGCAACCTGCCGCGCGCGATCACGCCCCATCGGATCGTCGAGGGGCTGGAGTTCGCGGCCCGGCTGGGCGTGCTGGTGGCGCTGGTCGGCGTGCTGCTGCGGCTGGAGGCGGCGCCGGACCAGGACGCCCCCGTTCCGGTCCCCGTGCCCGTGCCCGTCAAGCGGAGGAAGAAGAAATGATTTCGCTCTTCGTGGCGCTGACGCTGCTGCTGCTGTCCTTCCTGTCGGCGCTGGACCACCTCGGGTGGCTGCGTGACCTGGCGGCGCACGCGGGCGCGCAGCGCTGGGTGCCCGAGCTGGTGCTGGCCTCGATCGCCGTCGCCGTTTTCCTCCGTGCGAGCAGCCTCAAGCGCCGGCTGCTGTATCCGCGTCGCGGCATGCGGCTGCTGACGGTGGGGATTGCGGTGTACGCCCTGGGCCTGGCCACGGCCATGGGACTGCTGGTCAAGGCGGCCGGCTTGCTAGCCACCGAGCTGGGCAGCGAATGGTCCGGCGTCCCGAACCTGGTCGCGCACCTTTACCCGCAACCGGTGTTCATGGCGGCGCAATTGCTGCTGGTGTTCGGCGCCTTCCGCGCGCTGTCCAACCTGGTCTCGCCGAGCGAGTTCGCGGAGGACTTCTAGGCGCCGGGCGGGCATTGGCTCGCGCGGCCTGCTGGGGTCGCCTGCGGCACCCCAGCCTACACGGCTACACACCGGCGTTGCGACGAGGCGTTGCGACGAGGCGTTACGACGGGGCGTTACGACGGGGGGCGTTGCGACGAGGCGCTACGACGGGCCGTTACGACGAGGCGCTACGACGGGGCGGTGCGCCGTAGGCTGGGGTGCCGCAGGCGACCCCAGCGCTCAAGTCTTGACCACGTAGCGCCCGCGCACCTGCCCCGCCATCAGCTTCTGCGCCGCGCCAATCGCTTCCGCGAGCGGAATCTCGGTGCTGATCGCTTCCAGCAGCTTGGGGTCGAGGTCGCGCGCCAGCCGGCTCCAGGCTTCTTCCCGCCGCGCCATGGGCGCCATCACGCTGTCGACCCCCAGCAGGCTGATGCTGCGCAGGATGAAGGGCGCGACGCTGGCCGGGAAGTCCAGGCCCTGCGCCAGCCCGCAGGCCGCCGCCGCGCCGCCATAGCGCAACTGCGCGCAGGCATTGGCCAGCGTGTGGCTGCCGACGGCGTCGACCACAGCGGCCCAGCGCTCCTTCTGCATCTGCTTGCCGGGCGCGGAGAGCTCGGCGCGGTCGATGATCGATGCCGCACCGAGCGAACGCAGGTAAGCCTCTTCGCTGGCCTTGCCGGTGGCGGCGACGACCGTGTGGCCCAACTTCGACAGCAAGGCGATGGCCACCGAGCCGACGCCGCCGGTGGCGCCCGTCACCAGCACTTCGCCGGCGCCGGCCTTCAGGCCGTGGCGCTCCAGCGCCAGCACGCACAGCATGGCGGTGTAGCCGGCGGTGCCGATCGCCATCGCCTGCCGCGCGCTGAAGGTTTCCGGCCGCCGCACCAGCCACTCGCCCTTCAGCCGCGCGCGGCCGGCCAGGCAGCCCTTGTGCGTTTCGCCGACGCCGAAGCCGTTGAGGATGATGGCGTCGCCCTTCTTCCACCGGGGTGACGTGCTCTCCGCCACGGTGCCGGCGCCGTCGATGCCGGCCACCATCGGCCAGCTGCGCACCACCGGCGACTTGTTGGTGATGGCCAGGCCGTCCTTGTAGTTCAGCGTCGAGTACTCGATGTCGACGGTGACGTCCCCTTCGGGCAGGAAGGCGTCGTCGACTTCGCGCACGGCGGCATTGAAGTCGGGATTCTTTTCGAGGACGAGGGCTTGGAACATGGGTCTCTCCTACGATTCGGCCGTGCGCGCGCGCAGGGCCTTCACCAGCTGCGTGCTGGTGTTGCGCAGCCGCTGCGCCAGCAGCTGCGTCAGCTTCACCAGCAGCTTGGCGCCGACCTCGGGCTGGGTCTTGATCAGGCCGGCCACGGCGGCGCGGTCCAGCACGGCGGCTTCCACTTCCGACAGCGCCCAGCAGCTGGCGTAACGCGGCTCGCCGTCGAACATGGACATCTCGCCGAGCACCGCGCCGCAGCGCAGCACCGCCAGCCGCGTGTTGTCGCCGCGCTCCTCCGGTGCCGCGTCGTGCCCCAGGCGCTTGCCGACGTCGACGGTGCCCTTCAGCAGCAGCATCATCCAGTCGGTGATGTCTCCTTCCGTGATCAACACCTGGCCCGGTTTCGCCTTCACGTGCAGCATCAGCGAGCCCAGCACGTCGGCCTCGGCGGCCGTGAAGTCCTGCATCAGCGAGCTGCCCTGCAGCAGCCCCGGCCAGGAGGACAGGCGCTTGCAGGGGCCGATCAGCTCCAGGCCGGCTGCGCGCATCTGTTCTTCGAGCTTGGGCGAGGCCATGGGCTGTCCTTCAGCGCGCTTGCCGCAGCCAGGCGGCGATGTCGCCGGCCGCGGCGTCGGTCGCGGCACTCAGCGCGCGCACGCCGCCGGCCGCGTCGCCGCTGGGCGCC
>JAQGMU010000040.1 GCA_028292195.1 Ramlibacter sp.
CCAGCACGGACTCCAGCGAATCCGGTTGTGCATCGATCCGCGCATGCGGATCGCCGATCTTCCGGAAGCGCTCCGGCATCGTCCACAGCGTGAAGTCGGCAGGATTGCAGGCGTCCAGCTCCTCCCATTGCACCGGCGCCGAAACCAGCGCATCCGGTTTCGGCCGCACCGAGTAGGCCGATGCCACGGTCCGGTCCCTGGCGTTCTGGTTGTAGTCGACGAACACGCCGTGCCGCTCTTCCTTCCACCACTTGCTGGTGGCCAGCTTCGGCGCCCGCCGTTCCACCTCGCGCGCCAGCGCCAGCGCGGCCCGCCGCACTTCGTCGAAGCTCCAGCGTCGCTGGATGCGCACCAGCACGTGGATCCCGCGCGAGCCGGAGGTCTTGGGCCAGCCGGTCAGCCCCAGGTCGGCCAGCGTGGCCTGCACGACGCGCGCCACCTCGACGATCTGTGGCCATTCGACGCCCGGCACGGGATCGAGGTCCACCCGAAGCTCATCGGGATGGTCCAGGTCGTCCGCCCGCACCGGGTGCGGGTGCAGTTCCAGGCAGGCGAGGTTGGCCATCCAGGCCAGGTCGGCCGGATGCCGCGGCACCACCTCCTCGGCGCTGCGGCCGGAAGGAAAGCGGATCTCCGCCACCTCCAGCCACTCCGGCCGCTTGGCCGGCGCCCGCTTCTGGAAGAAGAACTCCTGCGCAATCCCCTGGGGATAGCGCACCAGCACGCAGGGCCGGCCGCCGGCGCCGCGCAATGCGCCCTCGGCGACGGCCTGGTAATAGTTCACGAGGTCCAGCTTGCTGACCTTCGCATCCGGGATCAGCAGCTTGGCCGGGTGGGTGATGGCGACCGCGCGGCCGCCGATCTCCAGCGTGGTCTCGTCCTTTGCCTGTGCCATGCCACCCAAGCTACACCGCCACGGCACAATAGGGGGTCAGACGCGGCCGGCAACCAAGCCCGGCTGTTTGCCTTCCCCCGGAGTCCCCCTTGTCCGCCTCGCCCCTGGGCGCCGAAACCCGGCGCCGCCGCACCTTTGCCATCATTTCCCACCCCGACGCGGGCAAGACCACGCTGACGGAAAAGCTGCTGCTGTTCTCCGGCGCGATCCAGATCGCCGGCGCGGTCAAGGGAAGAAAAGCGTCGCGGCATGCCACCTCGGACTGGATGGAGATCGAGAAGCAGCGCGGCATCTCGGTGGCGTCGTCGGTGATGCAGATGCTGTACCGCGACCACGTGGTGAACCTGCTCGACACGCCCGGCCACAAGGACTTCTCGGAAGACACCTATCGCGTGCTGACC
Source organism: Ramlibacter sp. (assembly GCA_028292195.1). Taxonomy (GTDB): domain Bacteria; phylum Pseudomonadota; class Gammaproteobacteria; order Burkholderiales; family Burkholderiaceae_C; genus Ramlibacter. Next base: position 1,297 of record JAQGMU010000040.1, read on the forward strand.
GCGGTCGACGCGGCGCTGATGGTGATCGACGCCGCCAACGGCGTCGAAGCGCAGACCCGGCGGCTGATCGAGGTCTGCCGCCAGCGCGACACGCCGATCATCACCTTCGTCAACAAGATGGACCGCGAAGTGCGCGAGCCGCTCGACATCCTCGACGAAGTGGAGCGCGAGCTGGGCATGCCCTGCGTGCCCATGACCTGGCCGGTGGGCAAGGGCAAGAGCTTCGGCGGCATCATGAACCTGCGCACCCAGGCGATGACGGTGTTCGAGTCGGGCAGCGAGCGCCTGCCGCAGGACTTCGACACGATCCCGCTGGAGGACACGGCCTCGCTGCACGCACGCTTCGGCGACGAATTCACCCACGCCGCCCAAAGCATGGAGCTGGCTGCCGGCGCCTCGCCCGAATGGAACCACGCGGCCTTCCTGGCGGCCAGGCAGACGCCGGTGTTCTTCGGCTCCGCCGTCAACAACTTCGGCGTGATGGAAGTGCTGGACGCGCTGGTCGACCTGGCGCCCCCGCCGCAGCCGCGCAAGAGCACCGCCATCGTCAACCGGCAGGCCGTGGAGCGCATCGTCGAGCCCGACGATCCGGCCTTCTCCGGCGTGGTGTTCAAGGTGCAGGCCAACATGGATGCCAACCACCGCGACCGCATCGCCTTCGTCCGCATGGCCTCCGGCAAGTTCACGCCGGGCATGAAGCTGAAGGTGCAGCGCACCGCGAAGGAGCTGCGGCCGACTTCGGTGGTGACCTTCATGTCACAGCGGCGCGAGGCCGTCGACGAGGCCTATGCCGGCGACATCATCGGCTTCACCACCCACGGCGGCGTGCAGCTGGGCGACACCATCACCGACGGCAGCGTCAGCCTGCAGTACACCGGCCTGCCCTTCTTCGCGCCCGAACTGTTCATGGTGGTGGTGCTGAAAAATCCGCTGCGCACCAAGCAGCTGCAGCAGGGCCTGGCCCAGCTGGGCGAGGAGGGCGCGATCCAGGTGTTCCGGCCGCAGATCGGCGGGCCCATGCTGCTGGGCGCGGTCGGCCAGCTGCAATTCGAGGTGGTGCAGCACCGGCTGAAGGGCGAGTACGACTGCGACGTCCGGCTGGAAGGCTGCCCCTATACCGGCGCCCGCTGGATCACCGCCGATACGCCGGCGGAACTGAAGGCGTTCACGGATGCCTACCCGCAGCGGATGGCGCTGGACGCCGCCAACGCGCTGGCCTTCCTGTGCACATCGCCCTACGACGTGCGGCTGGCGCAGGAGCGCTTTCCCAAGATCCATTTCCACCTGTTGCGCGAGCACGCCGGCCTGGCTTTGCAAAGCGCGGGCTGAGGCTCCCATTTGCCGCGGGGGCCCGGCAATAATGGCCGGTCGCGTTTGTCAGGGAAGTCCAACATGAACAAGCCCCTCTCCCGCCGCTGGCTCGCCCTTGGGCTGGCCTCCACGCTGCTGCTGGCCGCCTGCGGCGGCGGCGGCAGTGGCGGCGGCGGCGAAACCGTCCCCCTGGGGCCGCCGCCCTCGGCGCGCTTCGGCGCCTCTTCCAGCTTCGCCAACGACTGCACGCTGGCCGGCCAGAAGCGCTTCGTCCGCTCCTACATGGACGAGGTCTACCTCTGGTACAACGAGATTCCCGAGGTCGACGCGTCGCAGTTCAACAACATCACCGACTACTTCCACGCACTGCTGGTGCAGACGCCGGACAACGGCCAGCCCAGGGACCGCTTCAGCGCCGTGCTGCCGGAATCGTCGGTGCGCTCCCTGCTCGTGCAGTCGGGCGCTCCGGCCAGCGCCGGTCTGGAGACCGCCCTGGCCGCCACCTTCGCGGTGCCGGTATCCAAGGTGGTGGCCTCGCCGAACGGCCGCCGCGTCGGCTACATCCAGTTCAACGACCACAGCACGGGCGCGCAGGACGAGCTGATCTCCGACTTCCGCCAGCTGCGCGACGCCGGCGTGCAGGACGTGGTGCTGGACCTGCGTTTCAATTCGGGCGGCTTCCTCTACATCGCCCAGAGCACTGCCTCCATGATCACGGGCCCGGCCAGCACCGGCAAGGTGTTCGAGCAGCTGCAATACAACGACAAGCGCGGCCCCGAGACGGCCGCCAGCACGCTCAATTTCCTCGGCACCGTGCAGTTTCCCGAGACGCGCTACCCGGTCGGCACCGAGCTGCCGCAGTTGAACCTGCCGCGCGCCTACGTGCTGACCTCGGGCGCGACCTGCTCGGCGAGCGAGTCCATCATCAACAGCCTGCGCGGCATCGACGTGCAGGTGGTGCAGGTGGGCGGCAGCACCTGCGGCAAGCCCTACGGCTTCCACCAGAAGAACAACTGCGGCCTGGCCTTCTTCCCCATCGAGTTCAAGGGCAGCAACGCCAAGGGCTTCGGCGACTACACCTCCGGCTTCAGCCCGACCTGCGCCGTCACCGACAACCCCGCGGCCACCGCCGGCAACAGCAACGACCCGCTGCTGAACGCCGCGCTGTACCACGCCGACAACGGCAGCTGCCCGGCCCTGGCCTCCGCGCTGAGCTCCGGCGCCCCCAGCCTCGCCCCCCGCGCCCAGCCGACGCGGCCGTCCTGGGCCGGACGGCTCCTGGTGGGGGCCGAGCGCTGACGCCGCTTCGCGGGCCTTCCATGCTGCCGCTGCGCGACTGGCCCGCGGCCGCCCGCGCCGGCATCGTCGGCGTGCTGACCGACATCGACGACACGCTCACCACCGAAGGGGTGGTGGGCGGCGACGTGCTGCGGGCCCTGGCGGCGCTGCGCGAGGCCGGCCTGCACGTGATTCCCATCACCGGCCGCCCGGTCGGCTGGAGCGAGCCGTTCGCGCTGGCGTGGCCGGTGGATGCCATCGTGGCCGAGAACGGCGCGGTGGCGCTGTCCCACCCGGCTATGGGCGCGCTGCGCAAGACCTACGTACAGGACGAGGCCCTGCGCGCCGCCAACTACGCCCGCATGCAGCAGGTGGCCGAGCGCATCGTGCGCGAGATCCCCGGCGCGACCCTCTCGCGCGACAGCACGGGCCGCGAGACCGACATCGCCATCGACCACAGCGAGCACACCCACCTGCCGCCGGCCGCCATCGCCCGGGTGGTGGACGTGATGCGGCAGGAGGGCATGAATGCGACGGTCAGCTCCATCCACGTCAACGGCTGGTACGGCGACCACAACAAGCTCGCCGGCGCCCGCTGGGTGGTGCGCGAGCTGCTGCAGCGCGAACTGGATGACGAGATCGAGCGCTGGGTCTATGTCGGCGACTCCACCAACGACGTGCTGATGTTCGAGCACTTCCCGCACAGCGTCGGCGTGGCGAACATCCGCCGCTTCGAGGACCAGCTGGCGTTCAAGCCGCGGTACGTGACGCAGGGCGAGCGCGGGGCGGGATTCGCGGAAGTGGCGCGGGCGATTCTCGAGGCCCGGTGACCGGCGACTACTTCGTCGCCCGATGCTCCTTGCACGCCTGCGCGAACGCCTGCAGGGTCCGCTCGTAGAACGGGTGCAGCTCGTGCCGCCACTCCGGGTGCCACTGCACCCCGTAGGCGAACGCCGGCGCGCCCTGCACCCGCACCCCTTCCACCAGCCCGTCCGGCGCCCGCGCCTCCGGCAGCAGCCCTTCGCCCAGGCGCCTGATGCCCTGGCCGTGCAAGGAGTTGACGAAGGCGCGGTTGCCGCCGGCCCAGTGGGCGAAGGCGCTGCCCGGTTCCAGCAACACCTCGTGCCGCTCGGCGAACTGCACCGCCAGGTCCTCGTCCTCGGGCTCGCGGTGGTCCATCATCCCCGGCTGGTCGTGCAGCGTCTGGTGCAGGCTGCCGCCCAGCGCCACGTTCATCTCCTGCAGCCCGCGGCAAACACCGAACAGCGGCACCGCGGCGGCGAGCGCCTCGCGCACCAGCCGCATGGTGAGCCGGTCACGGCGCGGATCCAGCAGGTCGGTCGCCAGTGCGGTGGCGCCGAAGTGCGTGGCCTCGACGTTCGACGGCGAGCCGGTCAGCAGCACGCCGTCCACCAGCGGCAGCAGGCAGGGCACGTCCTCGGCCTCGGCCATCGGGAACAGCACCGGCTGCAGGCCCAGCGCGGTGACGGCCGCCGCATACCGGTCGGCCAGCACGGCGTAGCCGCCGGGATCGGACAGGTCCAGGTTGCGGTGGCAGGCGGGCAGCCAGACCAGGGGCTTGTGCGGGAGCTTGGGCATGCGGGGTTCCGCCGCCATGGTGCCCCTACCCTGCATTCGATGCGCGTCCGCGCGGCGTGACACCGCGTCGGACGACGCCCACGATCAGCTAGTTCGGCTTGGCCAGGCCGAGCTTTTCGACCAGCGCCTTCTCGCTGCGGTACGTGTCCTGCGCGAAGCGCGTGTACTGCCGCGAGTCCATGTACATGGGGAGCATGTCGTAGCGGGCCAGCGCGGCCACGTAGCTCGGGTCTTCCATCGCCTTCTTGAAGGCGTCGTGCAGTTTCTTCACCACGTCGGGCGGCGTGTCGCGCGGGGCGCCGACGCCGAACGGCGAGTTCTGCACCACGTCGATGCCCAGCTCCTTCAGCGTCGGCACGTCGGGGAATTTTTCCAGCCGCTTCTCGCCCCAGGTGTTGAGCACGCGGATCTTGCCGGCCTGCACCAGCGGGGCGAAGCCGGTGGAATCCGCCATCGCCATGATGTGGCCGCCGCTGATCGCGCCCGACAGTTCGGCACTGCCCTTGTAGGGAATGTGGTTCAGCTGTATCCCCAGCTTCTGCGCGATCAGTTCCGTGGTCAGGTGCGGGCTGGTCAGCGTGCCGGTCGAGCCGTAGGTCAGCCGGCCCGGGTTGGCCTTGGCATAGGCGACGAAGTCGGCCCAGGTCTTGAACGGGCTGTTGGCCGGCACCACGATGCCGAAGGCGTAGCCGGTGACGTTG
>JAQGMU010000049.1 GCA_028292195.1 Ramlibacter sp.
CGGTCTTTCCTGGCCACCGCCAGCCTGCGCACCGGTGCCGGTCCGTATTCGCTGGAGACGCGCAGCACGGTCTTCGAATGGCGCGCGGGCCGCTTCGAGCCCTTCCAGGCGATCCCCACCATCGCGGCCAAGCAGTGGAAGCACTTCCGGATCGGTACGCGTGACTTCCTGGCCCTGGCCCAGGGCGCCGAAAGCAGCGACAGCGGCCGCGACGAAGCGCGCTCGCGCATCTTCGAATGGGACGGCGCGCGCTTCGTGCCGTTCCAGTCCATCGCCTCGGCCTGGGGCTACAACTGGTGCTTCTTCGGCGTGGACGGACAGCACTTCCTGGCCTACGCGGACCATGCCCTGCCTTCGGTCCTGCTGCGCTGGGACGGCGAGCGCTTCGCGCCCTTCCAGTCGTTCGAAGGCAGGAGCGGCCGGGCCTTCTGCCACCTGCGCGCCGCCGGCCAGGACTGGCTGGCCTTCGCCAACCTGTTCCAGGACACCGTGATGCATCGCTGGGACGGCCAGCGTTTCGTGCAGGCGCAGGTGCTGGGCGGCCCGGGCGGGCGCGAGTTCCGCTGGCTGCCTCGCTGGCGCGGCGGCCGGCTGGTGCAGGTGAACTTCCTGCACGGCACGCGCGAGGCGCCCATCACCGGCCTGCAGTCGCTGGTGCACAGGCTGGACGGAGAGCGCTGGGTGGTGGACTTCGATTTCCCGACGCTCGGCGGCACCGACGCCGTTGGTTTCGTCGAGGAGGGCCAGCAGTACCTGGTGGTGTCGGAAAGCCTGGGCCGCGACATCCGCTTCGCCACGCCCAGCCGCGTGTACCGGCTGCAAGGGGAGGTGAGCGCATGACGGCTCCTTACCAGAACCCCGAGTTCCTGCGGCTGTTCGAAACCTACACCGCCGGCCCGGACAGCATGGGCGCGAAACTGGCCGCGCAGATGGCCGCCGCCACCGCCGGCGACCCGCTGGTGGTGGCGACCAGTTCCGACTTCGTCCTGTTTCCCGGCGGCGGCGCCGCGCCCGAGGTGCAAGGCTACCGCCTGGGCACGCGTGGCTTCAAGGAACTGGCGGCCGTGTCGCACCTGGGGCCGGCGCTGGCGTCGCTGCTGCGCCTGCGCGAGCTGCAACCTGATGGCGCGCTCTGGCGCAGCGAGGCCGAGCGCCTGCTGGCGAGCACGCGCACTGCGCGCCTGGCCAACAGCACGGCGCTGTGGCGCGACCAGGTCGCGGTCGCGGCCTGGCGCGGCCGCGAGGAGAACATCGCGGCGATGGTGGACTACGCCTGCCGCCTCACCGAACGCTACCTGGAGCGGGTGCTGCGCGAACCGGCCTGCTTCACGCGCGCGGACCTGCGCACGCAGGTGCTGGAGGCGCAGGGCGACGCGGTGGGTGCCAGCGTGCCCATGAACGAAGTGATGATCGCCACCTTCTTCCTGGTGGGTCTGGACATCGCGCACCGCGTCATGGCCTGGTTCGATGCCCGGGCGATAGCCTGGAGCCGGGCGATGGCGGTGATCGTCGGCCGGCAGGGCCGTCCCACGGCCGGCGTCACCTGGATGACCAGTTCGGTCTGCGCCACGCTGCTGGGCGCCGCGCGCGGCAAGCTGGCGCTGGAGCGCGTCTACCTCGCGCCGCATGGCCCCAACTTCAGCGTGGCCCAGCCGCCGGACCTGGACGCGGTGCGCGCTTTCGAGCGGCCCTTGCGCGAGCTGTGGTGCCAGACGCGCGCCACCAGCGAGCTCGGCCCGCTGATGTACGAGGGCTACCCGCAGTTCGCGCCGGCAGCGGCGCAGCGGCCGGTGCTGACGCCGGCCACCGAGGCCGTGGGCGAGATGCCCGAGATCACCGGCGCCGACGACTGGCGCGCGCTCAACACCCGGCTGCGGGTGGTGCTGGAAGACCCGCGCCAGCTGCTTTCGGGCTGCGTCACCGACTACGCCGTGGCGCAGCTGGTGGCGCATGGCAACGACCCGGCGCGCGTCACCGTGCCGGGCCTGGACCACACGAAGTATCCGCGCTGAAGGAGACCAAGCATGAACATCGAACGACGCAGCCTGCTGCTGGCGGGCCTGGCCTGTGCCGGTCCCGCGGCCTGGGCGCAGGAGCCCTGGCCCAGCCGCGCCATCCGCATCATCACGCCGACGCCGGTGGGGGTGGGCTCCGACGCCTTCGCCCGCTTCTATGCCGACCGCCTGAACAAGGCGCTGAACGTGCCGGTGGTGGTGGAGAACCGCCCGGGCGCGGCATCGACGCTGGGCACCGATGCGGTGGCCAAGGCGCCGCCGGACGGCTACACCGTGCTGTTCTCGACCAGCAACCCGTTCACGCTCGCGCCCTACCTGCTGAAGAAGATGCCGTACAACGCGCAGGCGGACCTGCAGCCGGTGACGCAGGCGCTGCGCGGCGGTTCCTTCATCGTCGCCAACAACGGACTGCCGGCGCGCAATCTGGCGGAACTGGTCGCGCTGGCCAAGGCGCAGCCCGGCAAGATCAGCTTCGCCTCCTACGGCCCGGGCAGCACCTCGCACATCGGCTTCGAGCTGCTGCAGGACGCGGCGGGCATCGAGCTGCTGCACGTGCCGTACAAGCAGGGCGCCATCACCGACGTGATCGGCGGCCAGGTGATGCTCGGTTTCGAGCCGCTGGTGTCGGCGCTGCCGCACATCAGGAGCGGCAAGCTGAAGGTGCTGGCCTATACCGGCGACAAGCGCAGCGCCGTGCTGCCGGACGTGCCTACGCTGGCCGAACTGAAGCCGGGCCTGGAGGTGTTGACCTGGCTCGGCTTCTGGGTGCCGGCGAAGACGCCCGATGCGGTGGTGCAGCGCCTGTACAAGGAGCTGACCGCCATCACCTATTCGCCCGACATGCTGAAGTTCATCGCCGACGCCGGCCTCGAGCCGGCCCGCGCCACGCCGGCCGAAACGGCGGCGATCGTCAGGCGCGACGCCGAGGCCATGAGCCGGCTGGTGAAGGCGAAGAACATCACGCTCGATTGAACGGGCGCTCAGAAGGGCCGGAGTCTGGATCCACGACCAAGCAGGGCGCACCGCGCACCGCCTGGCGCGACGCGCCCCGGAACGTAGCGTGAAGAGCTGGGGTCGCTGCGCGAACCCAGCCTACGAAGTCCCCATCGATTCGCGACTGCCGAATGCCTAGGGCGGAGGCGTCTTCGGCTGGTAGTCGCAATACTGGATGACCGCGCATTGCCAGCACTTGGGCGTGCGGGCCACGCAGACGTAGCGGCCGTGCAGGATCAGCCAGTGGTGGGCGTCGACCTTGTACTCCTTGGGCACGCGCTGGATCAGCTTCATCTCCACCTCCAGCGGCGTCTTGCCCGGCGCCAGGCCGGTGCGGTTGGAGACGCGGAAGATGTGGGTGTCGACCGCCATCGTCTCCTCGCCGAAGGCCACGTTCAGCACCACGTTGGCCGTCTTGCGGCCGACCCCGGGCAGGGCTTCGAGGGCGGCGCGGTCGCGCGGCACCTCGCCGCCATGCTGCTCCACCAGCATGCGGCAGGTCTCGATCAGGTGCTTGGCCTTCATCCGGTACAGGCCGATGGTCTTGATGTACTGCTCCAGCCCGTCGCGCCCCAGCGCCAGGATCGCCTGCGGCGTGTTGGCCGCGTGGAACAGGTGGCGGGTGGCCTTGTTGACGCCCACGTCGGTGGCCTGCGCCGACAGCAGCACCGCCACCAGCAGCTCGAACACGGTGCTGAACTCCAGTTCGGTCGTCGGCAGCGGGTTGGCCGCGCGCAGTGTGGCGAAAAAAGGTTCGACTTCTCTGTCTTTCATGCAGGGAGTGTAGGTTCGCGGCAGCTTCTATGATGGGGGCTGGATTGCGGGCCGAGCCCGCGATGACTAGGACCGAGAATGAACAACTTCGACTTCCACAACCCCTATCCCACCACCCGCATTCCCGTCTTCGCCCGCAACGTCGTCTCCACCTCGCATCCGCTGGCGGCGCAAGCCGGCCTGCGGATCCTGTGGCAGGGCGGCAATGCGGTGGACGCCGCCATTGCCGCCGCCGCGGCGATGACCATCTGCGAGCCGGTCAGCAACGGCCTGGGCAGCGACGCCTTCGCCATCCTGTGGGACGGCAAGCAGCTGCGCGGCATCAACGGCTCCGGCCCGGCGCCGGCGGCCTGGACGCCGCAGTACTTCGAGAAGAAGTACGGCGCCGGCGCGGCCACCCCGCCCAAGCGCGGCATCGACTCGGTCAGCGTGCCCGGCGCCGTGGCGACCTGGATGGCGCTGTCGGAGCGCCACGGCAAGCTGCCGTTCGCCGACCTGCTGCAGCCCGCCATCGAGATCGCCGAACGCGGCTACCTGATGCCGGTCGTGGTGCAGCAGAAGTGGGCGGCGGCCACGCCGGAGATGGGCAGCCTGCCGGGCTTTGCGCAGACCTTCCTGCCCCGCGGCCGTGCCCCGAAGGTGGGCGAGCTGTTCCAGTTTCCTGCCGCCGCCCGCGCGCTGCGGGCGATCGCACAGACCAAGGGCAAGGCTTTCTACGAGGGCGAAATCGCCGAGGCCCTGGCGCGCTTCAGCAAGGAGAACGGCGGCGCCCACACGCTGCAGGACTTCGCGTCGTTCCGGCCGGAGTGGGTGGAGCCCCTGGGCCGAAACTACCGCGGCTACACGCTGCACGAGATCCCGCCCAATGGGCAGGGCATCGCGGCGCTGATGGCGCTGGGCATCGCCGAGAAATTCGACCTGGCCGGCATGAAGGTGGACGGCGCCGATTCGCAGCACGTGCAGATCGAAGCGATGAAGCTCGCCTTCGCCGACGTCTACAAGCAGGTGTCCGAGCGCTCCACCATGGACGTCACCACGGAACAGTTGCTGGACGATGCCTACCTGGCCAGCCGGGCGAAGCTGATCGACATGAAGCGGGCGCAGCAATTCGGTGCCGGCAACCTCGTCAAGGGCGGCACCATCTACCTGACGGCGGCCGACCAGGACGGCATGATGGTGAGCTTCATCCAGAGCAACTACATGGGCTTCGGTTCCGGCTGCGTCGAGCCCGGCTTCGGCATCAGCCTGCAGAACCGCGGCCACGGCTTCAGCCTGCGCCCCGGGCCGAACCAGGTGGCGCCCGGCAAGCGGCCCTTCCACACCATCATCCCGGCCTTCCTCAGCAAGGAGGGCCAGCCGGTCATGAGCTTCGGCGTGATGGGCGGCAACATGCAGCCGCAAGGCCACCTGCAGACCGTGGTGCGTATGCTGGACTACCAGCAAAGCCCGCAGGCGGCCTGCGACGCGCCGCGCTGGCGCTTCAATTCCGGGCTGGAAATCAACGTCGAACAGCAGATGGACAAGGCGACCGTGCAGGAACTTTCCAGCCGCGGCCACAAGGTCGAAGTCATCAACGACAACTACCAGGACTTCGGCGCCGGCCAGTTCATCTGGCGCATGGGCGGGCCGGACAAGGAAGGTTACGTTGCGGCCAGCGATTCGCGGCGCGACGGGCTTGCGGCGGGCTTCTGAGCAACCGGGCAGTGAACTAAGTCGCGGGCCTTTTCACGTTTGCTGGCTCTGCGGGACCGGCCGTGGGGCAACAAAAGTTTCAAGCGGCACTTCACCGATTTGTTGACAGCGCCCCGGCGTGGGGCCTGCCACGATCAGGGTGTCATGAGTTTCACCATCAACGTCACGCCGGGACTGCAGCACACCCGGGTGGCCCTCGCGGGGCGGGCCACCCTGGGCCAGTTGTTGTCCCTGCTCCAAGTGCTGCAAGTGGATAGCGCGACCTGGCCGAAGGAGGCGGTGCTGCTGGACCTGAGCGAGCTGCAGAACAGCTTCACCCAGGCCGAGCGCACCCAGCTTCAGCAGGAGGCCGTGCATGCCCTGACGCGCATCCAGTGCGTCACGGTGCGCTGGAATCCGCTCGCCTGAGCCGGCGCTATCTCAGCCCGGTCAGGAAATGGCCCAGGTTCTCGATGTCCGCATCGTTGAGCGTGCGGGCGACGCTGGTCATCGTGCCGGCGTCGTTGGTGCGGGTGCGGGCCTTGAAGGCCCTGAGCTGGCCCACGATGTACTCGTAGCCCTGCCCGGCGACGCGCGGGATCTCGTTCTGGCCCATGAAGCCGCCCAGGTGGCACATGGTGCACAGCGTCTCTTCCGACTTGGCCTTGCCCAGCCGCGCCCTGGCCTCGTCGACCTTGAAGGTCGATGGCTTCAAGGGCTGGGCCGCGTAGAAATTGGCGATGGCGATCATGTCGTCACGCGAAAGATTGGCCGCCATTGGCGACATCAGCGGGTTGCTGCGCCGGCCCTCCTGGTAGTCCTTCAGCTGGATGTAGAGGTAGCGCCAGGTCTGGCCGGCCAGGCTGGGAAAGTCGGCCGAGACGGCGTTGCCGTCCGGCCCGTGGCAGGCGGCGCAGACCTGGGTCTTGGCGCGGACCGCCTCCGTATCCTGCGCCGCTGCGGGGGCAAGGCCCGCCAGCAGCGCGCAGGCGAACAGCGCGGCACGCAGCGTCACGCGCTCAGTCCGGCAGCGCGAACACCGCCAGGGTGTTGCCGCGCTTGAAATCGAGCTGGGTGTTGCCGCCGCAGCCCATGGCGATGTACTGCTTGCCGCGCACGCTGTAACTGACGGGCATGGCGTTGGCGCCGGCGCCGCAGTTGAACTCCCACAGCAGCTTGCCGTTGCCCGCATGGAGGGCGCGGAACAGGCCGTTGCCTTCGCCGTAGAACACCAGGTCGCCGCCGGTGGCCAGGGCGCCGCCGATCAGTGGCTGCTCGGTGTCGAACTTCCAGGCCAGCTTGCCGGTGTCGATGTTGACGGCCGCGAGCCGGCCCCATTGCTTCTCGCCCTCGATCACCTTGAACGCGCCGCCCAGCCACAGCTTGCCGCCGGGGTATTTGCTGGCTTCCACGTGATAGGTCATCGGCTGGTGCAGGTTGAGCGCATAGGCCAGCCGGTGCTTCGGGTGGAAAGCCATCGGCGACCACTCGACGCCGCCATTGGCGCCCGGCAGCATGCGGGCGCCGTTCGCGGTGGGCAGCACCCACATGTTCTCCTGCGGGATCATGGCCTCGGAGAAGCGGATCAGCTTGCCGGTGGCGCGGTCGTGCACGTAGATGTGGCCGGTCTTGCCGCCATGGATGACGGCGGGCACCATCTTGCCGCCGGCGTCACGCACGTCCACCAGCATCGGCGCGCTGACCGCGTCGAGGTCCCAGACGTCGTGGGCGATGTACTGCGAGTGCCACTTGTAGGCGCCGGTGTCGAGGTCGACCGCGACCATCGAGTCGGTGTACAGGTTGTCGCCGGGCCGCTCGGCGCCGAACAGGTCGGGCGAGGGATTGCCGGCCACGAAGAAGATCGTGCGCGTCTTCAGGTCCACCGCCGGATTCATCCAGACGCCGCCGCCCAGGGTCTGGTAGAACGAGCTGTCGCGCGCCAGCGCGGCTTTCTCGGCGGCGATGTCGCGGTGCATGTTGCGGCCCGTAAGGTCGTTCTCGGCCCAGACGCCTTCGTGCCCCTTCTCGGGAATGGTGTAGAAGGTCCACAGCAGCTTGCCGTCCTTCGAGTCGTAGGCCTTGACGAAGCCGCGGATGCCGTATTCGCCGCCGTTGGTGCCGATCAGCACCTTGCCGTCGGCCACGGTGGGCGCCATCGTTTCGCTGTAGCCCTTTTCCGGGTCGGCGATCTGCGCTTCCCACAGCGGCTGGCCGGTCTTGGCGTCCAGCGCCACCAGCTTGGCGTCGAGCGTGCCCATGAACAGCTTGCCGCCCTCGATCGCCACGCCGCGGTTGTTGGGGCCGCAGCAGAAGGTGGTGATGGCCCCCATCTTGTGCTTGTAGTGCCAGAACTCCTGGCCGGTGGTGGCGTCCAGTGCATACACGTGGTTGAAGGCGGTGGTCATGTACATCACGCCGTCGACCACGATAGGCGCGGTTTCCATCGACTCCCTCACCTCGGTCTGGAACAGGAACACCGGGCGCAGCCGCTTGACGTTGCCGGCGTTGATCTGCGTGCCCGGGTAGTAGCGCTGCTGCGCATAGCCGCCGTTGGTGTGCAGCCAGTTGGTGGACTGCCGGTCGGCGTCGTTCAGCATGGCCTGCGAGACGTCGGGTGCCTTGACGATCATCGCGGGACCGCGATTGCGCTGGCCCTGGATCTCCTGCGCGGGCGCGGCAGCCATCAAGGCGCAAAGGCCAAGCGCGGCGAGCCAGGGGGAGGGACGGGTGGGAACCTGCATATGACTTCTCCTCAGGAATGGTGGTTATGACAGCCGTTCGAGTGAAGTCCGGCGTTTTTCAGCGTCGGGCTGGCCGCTTGTCGCGCGGTCCGGGCCAGTATCATGATTTCGCGCCCTGAAAACAAGGGACTCATCCAGGAGACTTCGCATGGACCACCGCTTCGCCCGCTTCGCGCTCGGCCTGCTGCTTGCACTGCAGGCGCTTGCCGCCCACGGCCAGCGCGGCATGGAAAATGTCAACATGAACAGCCAGCTGCTGGGGGCGGTGCGCGCCGGCAATGCGGCGCGGGCGAAGGAGCTGCTGGCCGGCGGCGCCGAAGCCAATTCGCGCGACCGCAACGGCGATTCCGCGCTGAACCTGGCGGCCAGCCGCGGCAGCACCGGGCTGGCCGAGGCGCTGCTGGCGGCGCGTGCCGATGCCAACCTGCCGAACCTGGCGGGCGTGACGCCGCTGATGGCGGCCAGCTATGCAGGCAGCGGCGTGCTGGTGCGCAGGCTGCTGGCGGCAGGCGCCCGCATCGACCCGGTGGACCGCATCAAGAAGAACGCCGCCGTCTATGCCGCGGCGCAGGGCTGCGCCGACTGCCTGCTGGCGCTGCTGCAGGCCGGCACCGCCGTCAACGACCGGCTGGACGCGCAGCTGACGCTGTTGATGTGGGCGGCCGGCCAGGGCCAGGAGGAAACGGCGCGGCTGCTGGTGGAGCGCGGCGCCGACCGCAGCCTGCGCGACGACCGCGGCAAGACGGCGGCCGACATCGCGCGCGAGGCCAATCACGCGAAGCTGGCGCAGTTGCTGGCGCCTTGATCAGCGGTCGTTGCGGGCGTTGATGGACTGCAGGTAGCTGACGACGTCGACGATCTGCTCGTCCGTGAGCTCCTCGCCCCAGGGCGGCATGAATTCGGAGCGGGCCACCGACTTGCCGCCGTTGCGCACGATCAGCCGCATGTACTCCGCGTTCTTCCCGCTGGCCCGCAGGTTGGCCGGCCGCGGGTCGTAGAGGCGCGCCGCGCGCCCGTTGCCGTCGGCATTGGGCCCGTGGCAGGTGACGCAGTAGTTGAAGAACACCAGGCTGCCGCGGAAGGTGGCGGCGTCGGCGCCGTCGCGCGCCAGCAGCGGCCTGGCGGTGCTGGTCACCACCTGGGCATAGGCATCGCTCAGCTGGGCGCCGGCGTCGATGGACAGCAGCAGCGCCGCGGCCAGCAGCGCCGCGCGCTTCACTTCCTGACCTCGATGGTCATCTTCATGTCGGGATGCACCGCGCACTCCACGTCCACCGTGCCCGCCTTGTCCATCACCACGGCCTTGGACTGGCCCTGGCCGTAGGAGCCCAGGTCGAAGCTCTTGGCGTCGGACAGCGAGAAGATGTTGTGGGCGAACGGGTCGTCGTTGACGAAGCGCACGCTGTCGCCTTGCTGCACCGTGAGCTTCTTGACGGCGAAGGCCTTGCCCTTCTGGCTGACGACGTGCTCGCCGGCCTGGGCCTGGGCGAACAGCAGGGACAACAGGAGGAAGGCGATGGCTTGGGAGGTGCGCATGGGGTGCTCCGGTAGTGGAAGAGGTTCAGGCCTGCAGGTTCGACAGGCGCTGCAGCAGCGACGAAGAAGTCCCGGTGAGGGACGACGAGGTGGCGTCCAGCAGGTGGGCGTGGCGGTCGCCGTCGGCCAGGCCCTCGGCCACCGCCTGCGAGGCGTGGTCCATGGAGCGGACCTGCTCGACCTGGCGCTGGAAGGTGCCGCGGAAGCCCTGCACCTCGTGATGCATGCCTTCGGCCAGCGCCTGGTTGGAGCGCGCCGAGCTGTCCAGGGCGGCGATGCGTACGGCGCCGGCATCCATCAGCGCGCTGGTTTCCTCCACCGCCGTGGCCGTGGCGTCCAGCCCGCGGGTGATGTCCTCGCTGGCGCGGCGGATCTGCAGCGCGGCCTCCTGCGTGTCTTCGGACAGCCGGCGCACCGAGCTGGCGATGACCGAGAAGCCGCGGCCGGCGGCGCCGGCGCGTGCTGCTTCCACGGCCGCATTGAGCGACAGGATGCGGGTGGTGAAGGAGATGGTTTCGATCTGGTCGGCGAAGCGGGTGATGTCGCTGCGGCTGCGGCTCAGCGCATGCGTGGTTTCCAGCAGCGCGTGCAGCCGCGTGGTGGTGGCATGGATCTGGGTGGCGACGCCGGCGGCTTCCTCGGCATGCCGGCGCGACATGCTGGCCGATTCCCGGCAGGTCCGGTCCAGCTGCTCTACGCCCTGCAGGCAGCCATCGGCTTCCTGCGTCATCGACTGGGCCGCATCCTGGAAGCGCTCCAGCAGCACGCGCAGCGTCCGGTTCGATTGCTGCACCTCGCCGTTCAGGCCGTCGAGCTCCTGGCCGCCCGCGGCCAACTCGCCGGCGCTGTGCGCCACTTCCTCCAGCAGTTGCTCCACCGGTGCGAAGCGCCGCTTCAGGTGCCGGTAGAACAACAGGCCGCCGGCCGTGCTGACGACGGCCATGGCCAGCAGCGCAATGAGCATCTGCTGGAACAGCGTGGCGCGCTGCTGGCCGGCGCGCTGGCGGGTGGCGGCCTGTTCCTCCAGCAGCTTGCTGGAGACGGTGTCGATGCGCCTGAGCGGCTCGGCGATCGCCTCGCGGGCGGCCGTCGCCTCGGCCCGCGCGCCCTTGCGGGCCAGCACGATCACCTGCACCCGCGGCTCCTTGACGCTGTCGACCAGCCGCCCCATTTCCTCCGCGTTGGCGTTGCCGGGCAGGGCGGAGCGCAGGGCCGTCACCGCGTCTTCCAGCCGGGAGGCGGCGGCGATGGAGGCCACGGCGGCGGCGCGCACCTTGGCCGGGTCCTCCTCGGCGATGGTGCGGGCCAGCAGGCTTTCCACCTCCACCACCGCCAGCCGGGTGTCGACCGCGGCGCGGGAGCGGGCTTCGTCGGCAGCCTGCACGCTCTCGACCTCGGTGATGACGAGCCACAGGGCAGCCGCCGAAATGCCGGCCACCAGCACCACCAGCCCGGTGAGGGTGGCGGCGAACCAGGTGAGTTGCCGTTTCCACTGCGCGACGGCGCTGCGCGGCCGGC
>JAQGMU010000050.1 GCA_028292195.1 Ramlibacter sp.
CCGGGGAAGTCGCCCTGGGCCGCGGCCTGCATCATCTCCAGCACCGCGTCGGAGAGCTCAGTCGACAGCGCCATCTTGCTGCCTTGCCAGGTGGGCACCGTACCCTTGTTCCGGGTCGCCTTGCGCACGTAGGCCGCCATTTCGCGCACCCGCACGAACTCCAGCAGCCGGCCGGCGAAGAAGAAGCAGTCGCCCGGCTTCAGGCGGGCGATGAAGCCCTCCTCCATGGTGCCGAGGTTGGCGCCGCTCAGGTATTTCACCTGGATCGCCGCGTCGCTGACGATGGTGCCGACGCCCAGACGGTGCCGCTTGGCGACGCCGGGATCCTTCACGCGGTAGACGCCGTCGTCGCCGCGCACGATGCGGTGGTACTCGGGATAGGCGGCCAGGCTCTCGCCGCCGTGTGCGCAGAAGGCCAGCGCCCAGTCGAACGCGGCGCGGGTGAGGTTGCGGTAGGCCCAGGCGGTGCCCACTTCGGCATACAGCGCATCGGCCGTGAAGCCGCCCCCGAGCGCCACCGTCACGATGTGCTGCACCAGCACGTCGAGCGGCTGGTCGGGCGACTCGCGCTTTTCCACCCGGCCGCCGTGCGCGGCCCAGCGCGCCGCCGCGGCCTCGATGATCTCCATGGTGTTGGTCGGCACCAGCGTCACCCGGCTCGGGCGGCCCGGCGCGTGGCCGCTGCGGCCGGCGCGCTGCATCATGCGCGCCACGCCCTTGGCGGAGCCGATCTGCAGCACCCGCTCCACCGGCAGGAAGTCGACGCCGAGGTCGAGCGATGAAGTAGCGACCACTGCGCGCAATGTGCCTTCCTTCAGCCCCTGCTCCACCCACTCGCGCGTGGCCTTGTCCAGCGAGCCGTGGTGCAGCGCGATGTGGCCGGCCCAGTCCGGCCGCGCCTCCAGCAGCAGCTGGTACCAGATCTCGGCCTGCGAGCGCACGTTGGTGAACACCAGCGTGGTGCCTGAATTCGCGATCTCCTCGACCACCGGCAGCTGCATGCGCGCGCCCAGGTGGCCGGCCCAGGAATACTTGCCGGGGTCGGGCGGGATCAGGGTGTCGATCAGCAGCGTCTTGTCGATCTTGCCCCGCACCAGCTGCGGCAAGGGCTCCGGGTGGGGCCCGCACAAGACGTGCATGGCCTCCTCCAGGTTGCCGAGCGTGGCGCTGAGGCCCCAGGTGACCAGGCGCGGGTTGAAGCCGCGCAGGCGCGCCAGCGCGAGCTGGGCCTGCACGCCGCGCTTGCTGCCGATCAACTCGTGCCATTCATCGACCACCACGAACTCGACGCCCAGGAGTTCCTCGCGCATGGTTTCGCGCGTGAGCATGAGCGTCAGCGATTCCGGAGTGGTGACCAGCACGGTCGGCATGCGGCGGTCCTGCCGTGCCCGGTCGGCGCTGGGCGTGTCGCCCGTGCGCAGGCCGATCGTCCAGTCGGGCGCCAGTTCGCGCAGCGGCTCGGCCAGTGCCTTGGTGGTGTCGGAGGCCAGCGCCCGCATCGGCGTCAGCCAGACCACGCGCAGCGGCTCGGCCGCGCGCCCCGGCGGATGCCGCCGCAGCAGTTCGTCCAGCATGCCCAGCCACACGGCGTAGGTCTTGCCGGAGCCGGTGGTGGCGTGCAGCATGCCGCTGCGGCCCTCGGCCACCGCCTGCCAGACCTCGCGCTGGAACGGGAACGGCTGCCAGCCGCGGCCGGCCATCCAGCCGGCGCCGGGCGACGTCACGAGCTCGGCGGGCGGGCGCGGGCGCGTCGCGGGCATGATGCGGGTTGGTGCGGGCGATGATTGGCTTGAACAATCGATTGTCACCGCAATACAGTGCGCATTGGACCCGCCGGGAGCGGGCAGACTGGAGCCATGATGAAGAGAAGAACCGCCGCCCTGGCCACGCTGCTGGCCCTGGCCGCGCTGGCTGCGCAAGCCCAGGAAGGGCCGCTGCGCATCGTGGTCGGTTACGCCCCGGGCGGCGCCACCGACAAGGTGGCCCGCATCGTCGGCGAGAAGCTGCAGGCCAAGCTTGGCGTGACGGTGATCGTCGAAAACAGGACGGGCGCCGGCGGCCGCCTGGCGGCGCAGCAGGTGAAGGCCGCGAAGCCCGGCGACAACGTGCTGATGGTCGGCAACCCCGCCGTGATGGTGGTGGCGCCGCTGGTGTTCAAGGACAACGGCTACGACGCCGAGCACGACTTCGTCCCGGTCTCGCACGTCAACGACTACGAGTTCGGCCTGGCCGTGGCCAGCGCCGTCCCGGTGCGCGAGCTGTCGCACCTGCTGGCCTGGCTGCGCGCCAACCCCGCGCAGGCCAACTTCGGCGTGCCGGCCACCGGCAGCCTGCCGCACTTCTTCGCCCTGATGACCGGCGACAAGGCCGGCGTCAAGGCGCAGGTGATCGGCTACCGCGGCTCCGGCCCGCTGCTGGCCGACCTGCTGGGCGGCCAGGTGCCGGTGGCCTTCGATACGCTCGATGGCCTGATCCCGCAAGCCGAGGCCGGCAAGCTGCGCGTGCTGGCGAGCTCGGGCGCCAGGCGCTCTCCCGCCGCACCCAATGTGCCGACCTTCAAGGAAGCCGGGCTCGACCTGGTGGCGATCGGCTGGAACACCTTCTTCGCGCCGGCCTCGATGCCGCAGGCCAAGGTGCAGCAGTACGCCGCGGCGATCCACGATGTGATGCGCGACCCCGACACCCAGCGCAAGTTCGCCGATGCCAAGATGACGCCGGTGGTCGCCACCCAGGCCCAGACCGCCGCGATGCTGAAGGCTTACCGCGCGCAATGGGCGCCGGTCGTGCAGAAGTCGGGCTACCAGCCTTGAGCCGGAAGGTGGAATGATGTCCAGCCGCCCCAACGTCATCTTCATCGTCGCCGACGACCTCGGCTTCGCCGACCTCGGTTGCTACGGTGGCCGCGACGCCGACTTCGGCAAGGTCTCGCCCACGCTCGACGCACTGGCCGCCAACGGCATCCGCTTCACGCAAGGCTATTCCAACTCGCCGGTCTGCTCGCCCACGCGCTTCGCGCTGATGACGGCGCGCTACCAGTACCGCCTGCGCGGCGCCGCCGAAGAGCCGATCAACAGCAAGAGCCGCGGCAGCACCACGCTGGGCCTGCCGACCGAGCACCCCACCCTGCCGTCGCTGCTGAAGAAGGCGGGCTACCGCACGGCGCTGATCGGCAAGTGGCACCTGGGCTACCCGCCCAGTTTCGGGCCGCTGCGCTCCGGCTACGACGAGTTCTTCGGCCCGATGTCGGGCGGCGTGGACTACTTCACCCACTGCAGTT
>JAQGMU010000052.1 GCA_028292195.1 Ramlibacter sp.
CCGGGTTTACGAGCGCGACAGGAGACCTCCGTGAACAAGCTATATCCCAATGCAGCAGCAGCCCTCGACGGCATCGTGAAGGACGGCCAGTTGCTGGCCGTCGGCGGCTTCGGCCTGTGCGGCATTCCCGAGGCGTTGATCGAAGCGCTGAAGCAAAGCGGCAAGAAAAACCTCACGGTGATCTCCAACAACGCGGGCGTCGACGGCTTCGGCCTCGGCAAGCTGCTCGAGACGCGCCAGATCAAGCGGATGATCTCGTCGTATGTCGGCGAGAACAAGGAGTTCGAGCGGCAATACCTCGCCGGCGAACTCGAGCTCGAATTCACGCCCCAGGGCACGCTGGCCGAGAAGCTGCGTGCCGGCGGCGCGGGCATCCCGGCCTTCTTCACCAAGACCGGTGTCGGCACGCAGGTGGCCGAGGGCAAGGAACTGCGCGAGTTCGACGGCGAGACCTACGTGATGGAACGCTCGCTGGTGCCCGATGTGGCGCTGGTCAAGGCCGACGTGGCCGACAAGTCTGGCAACCTGCGCTTTCGCCTCACGGCCCGCAACTTCAACCCGGCTGCCGCCATGGCCGGCAAGATCTGCATCGTCGAGGTCGAGAAGGTGGTCGAGGTGGGCGAACTGGCCCCCGACGACATCCACCTGCCGGGCATCTACGTGCACCGCATCGTGTTGAACGCCACCCCCGAGAAGCGCATCGAGAAGCGCACCATCCGCCCGTAATCCGGAGGTCATTGCGGCCCGGACCCGCAGCGAACATGTCATTGCGGGCTTGCCCCGCAATCCACGCTGCCTCGGATCAGGCGCCGCATGGATCCCGGGTCGAGCCCGGGATGACAAGCGAAGACAGACACCAAGGAGATTCACATGCCCTGGACCCAAGACCAGATGGCCGCACGCGCGGCGCAGGAACTGCAGGACGGCTTCTACGTCAACCTCGGCATCGGCATCCCGACGCTGGTGGCCAACTTCACCGGCGACAAGGAGGTCTGGCTGCAATCGGAAAACGGCATGCTGGGCATCGGCCCCTTCCCGACCGATGCGGAAGTCGACGCCGACCTGATCAACGCCGGCAAGCAGACCGTCACCACCATCAAGGGCTCGGCCATCTTCGGCAGCCACGAGAGCTTCGCGATGATCCGCGGCGGCAAGATCAACCTCTCGATCCTGGGCGCGATGCAGGTCAGCGAGAAGGGCGACCTGGCCAACTGGATGATCCCCGGCAAGATGATCAAGGGCATGGGCGGCGCGATGGACCTCGTGGCCGGCGTGCCGCGCGTGATCATCCTGATGGAACACGTGGCCAGGAAGAAGGACGGCACGGAGGACATGAAGATCCTGCCGCAGTGCACCTTGCCGCTGACCGGCGTGGGCGTGGTCGACCGCATCATCACCGACCTGGCCGTGCTGGACGTCACGCCGCAGGGCCTGAAGGTCGTCGAGATGGCGCCCGGCGTCACCCAGGAATTCCTGCAGTCCAAGACTGGCGTCAAGCTGCTGCATTGAGCGCGACGCAAACTCTCGCTGAACTCTGGCGGCTGGCGCAGCTGCCGGAGCAAGCGCTGGATTGCGCGCAGCTGACCGGGGCCGATCCGGTCTATCCCACTTCCTTTGCCGTCGGCACGGCGGCGCAGTCCACCATCGCAGCGGCGGCGCTGGCCGCCTGCGAGCTGGGCCACCTGCGCGGCACGCCGCGCCAGCAGGTCTCGGTCGACATGGCGCATGCGGCGGCCGAGTGCCGCGGCTGGTTCACCATAGACGGACGCGAGCCGGAGCTGTGGGACAAGTTCTCCGGGCTGTACCGCACCCGCGATGGCGGCGTGCGCATCCACGCCAATTTCGCCCATCACCGGGATGGCGCGCTGCGCCTGCTGGGGCTGGACCCCGCCGTCGCCGAACGCAAGGACGCCGAGCAGGCCTTGTTGAATTGGGACGCGCTGTCCTTCGAGCAGGCGGCGGCTGACGCCGGCCTGGTGGTTGCCGCCCTGCGCAGCTTCGCGGAGTGGGACGCGACGGAGCACGCCCGCGCCATTGCCGCCCAGCCGCTCTTCACCATCGCGCGCATCGGCGACGCGCCGCCGCTGGCGCTGCCGCCGCTGCGCACCGACCAGCGTCCACTGGACGGTGTGCGGGTGCTGGACCTCACGCGCATCCTGGCCGGCCCGGTCGGCGGCCGGGCGCTCGCTGCCTACGGCGCCGACGTGATGCTGGTCAACGCGCCGCACCTGCCCAACATCGAAGCCATCGCCGACACCAGCAAAGGCAAGCGCTCGGCGCTGGTCGACCTGCGCGCGGCCGAGGGCAGGGCGGCCATGGACTCCTTGCTGAGCCAGGCGCACGTCTTCCTCCAGGGCTACCGGCCGCTGGCCCTGCAACGGCTGGGCTACGGGCCGCAGGACGCGGCCGCGGCCCGTCCCGGCATCGTCTACGTCTCCCTGAGCGCCTATGGGACCCAAGGGCCGTGGAGCCAGCGGCGTGGCTTCGACTCGCTGGTGCAGACGTCCACCGGTTTCAACCAGGCCGAGGCCGAGGCGGCTGGCGATCCGTCCAGGCCGAAGCCGCTGCCGATGCAGATCCTGGATGAAGCCACCGGCTACCTCATCGCTTTCGGCGCGGCGGCGGCGCTGGCGCGCCAGCAGCAGCAGGGCGGCAGCTGGCATGTGCAGGTGTCGCTGGCCCAGACCGGGCATTGGCTGCGCCGGCTGGGTCGGGTGGAGAACGGCTTTGCGGTCAAGCCACCGGCGCTGGAGCCTTGGCTGGAGACCAGCGCCTCCGGCTTCGGCGAGCTGTGCGGCGTGCGCCACAGCGCCCAGCTGAGCCGCACGCCGGCCGCATGGGCGCGTCCTTCCGTGCCGCCGGGAAGCTCCCCCCCGCAGTGGTAGCGGTCCGCTAGGAGGGCGGGAAGCGGGCTGACAGCCACACACTGGCTTCGCCTGCGCGGCCGTGGCCGGCTATCGCCCATGATCTGGCCATTCCAATCCTTTGCTTGAGCCGCTAACCGGCGAAAGGGCGATCATGAAATTCAAACTCGCTTTGCTTTGCGGCCTGGCACTGGCCGGCGCCAACGCCATGGCCTGCTACACGGTCTATGACTCCAATTCGCGCGTCCTCTACCAGGGCAACGAAGCGCCGGTGGACATGAGCCTGCAACTGCACGAGGCCCTGGCCGCGCGTGGCTTTCCGGCCGGTTCGCGGATGCAGTTCGACCAGGCCGGCAGCTGCCGGCCGGTGAGCGCCGCGGAAGTGCCGCGGCCGACCGGCACCGACGTGGCCGTCAACACCATCCGGCTGGAACGCTCCGCCCGCACGGTTGCGCGCGGCGCCCCGTCGCCCTTGTTCACGGACCGCGACACGGCGATTGCGTCGAAGCTGCCGCACATGCAGGTGGCGGGCGACATCGTGATGGTGCCGCCGCAAGCCGCCGACCGCGCGATCCGCCCGACCGTGACCGTGATCCCGGCGACGATGGTCGCCAGGGCGCCCAGCGCGCCCGACACCCGCGTGCTGGGAGCCGGCCCCGCGTCGTACAACATGACCTCCGCGCCGATGCGGCGCCAGGTGGTGATCACCGAAATGCGGGATCCGCCGATGACGGTCACGAACGCCAACGGGGACGTGACCATTTCGAACTGATTGCGGCGGCCGTCATGGTGCGCAGCGAAGCTGCACACCCTACGAAACACTCAACGGAAGGGCCGGCTGAGGTGCGGCGACCCCGCCAGCCCGAACCGCCACGGCACATCCGCCGCCTTGCTGATCCCGATCCTCGGCCCCACGACCACTTCGTACGGCCGCTCTGCCGCGAGCACCTCGAACGGCTTGTGATCGAGCCGAAGCCCGTTCAAGTCGTGCTCGATCGCCAGCGCCTGCCCCAGGCGCCCCGGCCC
>JAQGMU010000135.1 GCA_028292195.1 Ramlibacter sp.
GCGGCGGACGTCGCGGCCGGATGCACGCAGGCCGGGCACATTCACCAGTTGCGCGTGGGCCTGCGGCGGCTGCGCACCGCACTGCGCGAGCTGCCCGGCATCGCGGGGCTGCAGGCGCTGGACCCGACGATTGAGGCGTCGCTGCGGGCGCTGTTCCAGGTGTTGGGCCAGCACCGCGACCGTGCGACGCTGGTGCCGGCGCTGGAAGCAGCCCTTGCGCGCGCCGGCGCGCCGCCGATGGCCGCCTGGCAGCCGCCGCTGCCGGACCTGCCCGCCGCGATCCGCGACCCCGCCTTCCAGACCGCGCTGCTAGCCCTGATCGTGCTGGTGCAGGAACTGCAGGAAGCGCCGGACGATGGCAGCCTCAAGTCCGCGCGCAAAACCGTGGCGGCGCGGCTGCGCAAGCTGCAGTACCAGGTGCAGCGGGACGGCAAGCGCTTTGCGCAGCTGGAGGAAGGCAAGCGGCACCGGGTGCGCAAGCGCCTGAAGCGCCTGCGCTACCTGGCGCAGCTGGTGCGGCCGCTGTTCGCAGCGCGCGAAGTGGACCGCTTCGTGCGGGCGCTGGAATCGCTGCAGGACGCGCTGGGCGAATACCAGGATGCGACCACTGCCCGCGCGCTGTTCGAAGCGCGGGCGCGGCAGGATCCCGCCGCCTGGTTCGCCGTGGGCTGGCTGGCCGCGCGCGAACGCGAACTCTGCGCCCGCTGCGAGCAGGCCTGCCGCGAGACGGCGGACCAGGCCAAGCCCTTCTGGGACTAGTGCGTCTCGGGGGTCTAGAAGCGCACGCCGGCCGAGAACCGGAGGCGGTCGCTGCCGTTGATGGTGTGCAACGGAGTCTCGTAGGCGAGCCGCAGGTAGGTGCGGGTCCAGTCGTAGCGTACGGCCAGCCCCAGCCTCTCCTGCCCCAGCTGGCGGGTGACGTGCATCGACAGGGCGTCGCCATCGCTGAACTGGTAGCCGCCGCCGACGCTCAGCACGTCCGCGTCCAGGCTGCGGCCGACGCCGACCCGGGCAAACCAGCGGTGGCCGGCCTGCAGCGACAGGCCGCTGCCGGTGGTGGACGTGGCCGCCGCCAGTTGCAGCGGCCCGGCGTTCAGCAGCGCCAGGCGCGGCATCACCTCGGGGTCCAGCAAGGGCCCGGGGTTGGTCAAGGAGTAGATTGGCGCCACGCCCTGCGCGGCCGAGCCGCCGGCGGCGGCCACGAGCGCAGCGGCCATGAGGGCCTGGGCGATGAAGGGAGAGACGCGGTCCATGACACTCAATGTAGACCCTGCAAACAGGTCTGGCGAGTGGGCGGATGCGCATGTGGCTGGCAAGCCACGAGCCGCCGACGAACGCTAGACCGGTTCCAACGGACGGTGCGGCAGGGGTGGTAAATGCACCACGATGGCGTCTCCTGCTCTTATCTCGCCGCCTTCCTGCACGATCGCCATCACCCCGGCTTTGCGGACCAGGGCGCCTTCCGGGCTGCGCTCCAGCACGGCGGCGGTCAGCCCGCGCTGGAAACGGTCGATCTGGCTGCACGGATTGCGCAGGCCGGTGATCTCGATCTCGGCCGTTCCCAGCCGAAGCCGGGTGCCGGTGGGGAGTTCGAGCAGGTTCAAGCCGCGGGTGGTGATGTTTTCACCGAGGTCACCGGGAAAGACGGCGAAATCCCGCGCGACCAGCTCGTCGAAGAGTTCCGCCTGCAACAGGTGCACCTGGCGCAGGTTGGGAGCCGTTGGATCGCGGGCGACCCGCGATCGGTGTCGCACGGTTGCACCGGAATGCGCGTCGCCCGCCACCCCCAGGCCAGGCACCAGGATGATCGCGTATTCGGCGTACTTGCTGAAACTGTGGCTCGCGCTGCGATGGACAGCCAGGACCCGCCCCGCCATCAGCCGGCTCGCACCGCTTCGGCCAGGCGCTCGGCGGCGCCGCGCGCCACCTTCTCTTCACGCGCTTCGACCATCACGCGCAGCAGCGGCTCGGTGCCGCTGGCACGGATCAGCACGCGGCCGCTGCCTTCCAGTTCGGCCTGGATGCGTTGCGTCTCGCTTGCCAGCTTCGCATTCTTCTTCCAGTCCTGCCCCGGCTGCAGGCGCACGTTGATCAGCGTCTGCGGGAACAAGGTCACGCCTTCGAGCAGCCTGGACAGCTTCTTGCCGCTGCGGGCACAGGCCTTGAGCACCTGCAGCGCGCTGATCAGGCCGTCGCCGGTGGTGTGCTGGTCCAGGCACAGCAGATGGCCGGAGCCCTCGCCGCCCAGCAGCCAGCCGCGCTTTTCCAGTTCCTCCAGCACGTAGCGGTCGCCGACCTTGGCGCGCACGAATTCGACGTCGCGCTCCTTCAGCGCCAGTTCCACCGCCATGTTGGTCATCAGCGTGCCGACGGCGCCGGGCACGCGCTGGCCCTGCGCGATGCGGTCCATCACCATCAGGTACAGGAGCTCGTCGCCGTTGTACAGGCGGCCGTCGGCATCGACCATCTGCAGCCGGTCGGCGTCGCCGTCCAGCGCGATGCCGAAGTCGGCGCGGTTGGCGCGAACGGCAGCCACCAGTGCCTCCGGGTGGGTGGCGCCGACCTTGTCGTTGATGTTCAGGCCATCGGGCGAGCAGCCCAGGCAGAACACCTCGGCGCCCAGCTCGTGGAACACCTTGGGGGCGATGTGGTACGCGGCGCCGTGGGCGGCGTCGACGGCGATCGTCATGCCCTTGAGCGTGAGGTCGTTGGAGAAGGTGCTCTTGCAGAACTCGATGTAGCGGCCGGGCGCGTCCTCCAGCCGGCGCGCCTTGCCGATGGTGGCGGAGCCCGCCCACACCGGCGGCTCCTCCAGCGCGGCCTCGACGTCGAGCTCCCATTCGTCCGGCAGCTTGGTGCCCAGGGCGCTGAAGAACTTGATGCCGTTGTCCTGGAAGGCGTTGTGGCTGGCGCTGATCACCACGCCCAGGCTGGCGCGCTGCGCGCGCGTGAGGTAGGCCACGCCCGGGGTCGGCAGCGGGCCCAGCAGCACGACGTCGACGCCGGCGGAGTTGAAGCCGGACTCCAGCGCGCTTTCCAGCATGTAGCCGGACAGGCGCGTGTCCTTGCCGATCAGCACCGTGGGCCGCTCCTCGGTGCGCTTCAGCACCCGGCCGACGGAGTGCGCGAGCTTCAGCACGAAGTCCGGCGTGATGGGGGCTTCGCCAACCTTGCCGCGGATGCCGTCGGTGCCGAAATACTTCCTGCTCATGTCTTTGTCTCCACGGGCGCCGCGCCGGCTGCCCGCATTGCGTTGAAAACTTTCAGGGCGGCCACGGTCTCGCGCACGTCGTGCACACGCAGGATGCGCGCACCGCGCTCCACCGCCAGCACCGCCGCCGCCACACTGGCCGCGGTGCGCTCGTTCACTGGCTGGCCGGTGACGGCGCCCAGCGAGGACTTGCGCGACCAGCCGGCCAGCACCGGGTAGCCATCGCGCGCCAGGTCGTCCTGGCGCGCGAGCAAGGCGAAATTCTGCTCCACGGTTTTGCCGAAGCCGATGCCCGGATCCCAGGTGACGCGCTCGGCCGCCACGCCACGCCCGCGCAGCGCCTCCGTCCGCTCGCGCAGGAAGCGCAGCACCTGCGGCACGGCATCGCCCTGCAGCGGGCTGCGCTGCATCGTGCGCGGCTCGCCGTGCATATGCATGAGGCAGACCCCGCAGCTGGGGTGCTGGGCGACGACGGCCTCGGCGCCCGGCTGCCGCAGCGCCCAGATGTCGTTCACGATGTCGGCGCCGAGGTCCAGCGCCGCGCGCATCACTTAGGGCTTGTAGGTGTCGATCGAAACCGGCACGCCCAGCGTGACGGCCTCGCGCAGCAGCGGCAGCACGCGCGCCAGTTCCTCTTCCAGCGGCACCGGGTCCATGCCGGGCCGGCTGGATTCGCCGCCGATGTCCAGGATGTCGGCGCCGTCGACGATCAGCTGCTCGCAATGCGCCAGCGCCGCGCGGGTGCTGGCGAACTGGCCGCCGTCGGAAAAGGAGTCGGGCGTGACGTTGACGATGCCCATCACCCGGGCCTGGTCCAGGGCAATGCGGTAGCGGGACGTCTGCCAGTGCATGGGCGGAATTGTGCGCCCGCTGACTAATGAAAAAGAGGCCCGAAGGGCCTCTTGTACGGAGTTCATGGAACTTTTACGCAGCGTTTGGCGCCGGGTCCGCACCCACGGACGGACCGCCCGTGCCGCCCGAACTGGGCGTGCGCGGCGTGAAATCCTTGGGCGGGCGCGGCTCCTTGCCGGCCATGATGTCGTCGATCTGCTCGGCGTCGATGGTTTCCCATTCAAGCAGCGCCTTCGCCATCGCGTGCATCTTTTCCTTGTTGTCCTCGATCAGGCGGCGCGCCAGCGAGTACTGCTCGTCGATGATGCGGCGCACTTCGCCGTCCACCTTCTGCATGGTCTGCTCGCTGATGTTGGTCGTCTTGGTGATCGAGCGGCCCAGGAACACTTCGCCCTCGTTCTCCGCGTAGACCATCGGGCCCAGCGCGTCGGTCATGCCGTAGCGCATCACCATGTCGCGCGCCAGGTGGGTGGCCCGCTCGAAGTCGTTGGAAGCGCCGGTGGTCATCTGGTTCATGAACACTTCTTCGGCGATCCGGCCGCCGAACAGCATGCTGATCTGGTTGAGCATGTAGTCGCGGTCGTAGCTGTAGCGGTCCTTCTCGGGCAGGCTCATCGTCACGCCCAGCGCGCGGCCGCGCGGGATGATGGTGACCTTGTGCACCGGGTCGCACTTGGGCAGCAGCTTGCCGATGATGGCGTGGCCGGACTCGTGGTAGGCCGTGTTGCGGCGTTCTTCCTCCGGCATCACCATGGACTTGCGTTCCGGGCCCATGATGATCTTGTCCTTGGCCTTCTCGAAGTCCTGCATCTCCACCACGCGGGCGCTGCGGCGGGCGGCCATCAGGGCGGCCTCGTTGCAGAGGTTGGCGAGGTCGGCGCCGGACATGCCGGGCGTGCCGCGCGCGATGATGCCCGGGGCCACGTCCTGGCCGATCGGGATCTTGCGCATGTGCACGTTCAGGATCTGCTCGCGGCCGCGGATGTCCGGCAGCGTCACGTAGACCTGGCGGTCGAAGCGGCCCGGGCGCAGCAGGGCGGAGTCGAGGATGTCGGGCCGGTTGGTGGCCGCGATCACGATCACGCCCAGGTTGGTCTCGAAGCCGTCCATCTCCACCAGCATCTGGTTGAGGGTCTGCTCGCGTTCGTCGTTGCCGCCGCCCAGGCCGGCGCCGCGCTGGCGGCCGACCGCGTCGATTTCATCGACGAAGATGATGCAGGGCGCGTTCTTCTTGGCGTTTTCGAACATGTCGCGCACGCGGGCCGCGCCCACGCCGACGAACATCTCGACGAAGTCGGAGCCGGAGATCGAGAAGAACGGCACCTTGGCTTCGCCGGCGATGGCCTTGGCCAGCAGCGTCTTGCCGGTGCCCGGAGGGCCGACCAGCAGCAGGCCGCGCGGGATGCGGCCACCCAGCTTCTGGAATTTCTGCGGGT
The DNA here is from genome assembly GCA_028292195.1 of Ramlibacter sp. Lineage (GTDB taxonomy): Bacteria > Pseudomonadota > Gammaproteobacteria > Burkholderiales > Burkholderiaceae_C > Ramlibacter. The sequence goes on from JAQGMU010000135.1 coordinate 5,500, forward strand.
CTTTCAGGAAGTCGACGACTTCCTTGGTTTCTTCCTTGGCCTCGTCGCAGCCGGCGACGTCGCTGAAGGTGATCTGGTTGCTGCTCTCGTCGAGCATGCGGGCCTTGCTCTTGCCGAAGCTGAAGGCGCCGCCCTTGCCGCCCCCCTGCATCTGCCGCATGAAGTAGATCCAGACGCCGATCAGCAGCAGCATCGGCCCCCAGCTCACCAGCAGCGTCATGAGGAGCGAGCCCTCTTCGCGCGGCTTGACGTCGAACTTCACGTTGTTGGCAATCAGGTCGCCCACCAGGCCGCGATCGAGGTAGGTCGCCGTGGTGCGCACCTTGCGGTCGTCGTTGGTGACGGCGACGATCTCGGTGCCGCCCTGGCCTTCCTGGATGATCGCGCTCTTGATCTGGCGGTTACGCACCTGTTCGAGGAAGTCGGAGTAACCGACCATCGACGCGCCTGCAGCGCCCCGGGTATCGAACTGCTTGAAAACGGTGAATAACACCAGTGCGATCACCAGCCAGACGGCGATCTTGGAAAACCACTGATTGTTCAAATGTGTCTCCGGGGTCGGGATGACCCATCTCATGAGCCAATTGACGCCCATTCTAGGGGTTTCAAGGGATGGAACGATGTATTTTCACTACGTGTTCCATAGGAAGGGCGGCAGGATTTGTGCCGGACGGGAACTACTTCGCGATGCTTTTCGGGCCGATGCCGACCAGGAAGGTCTCCGAGGACTTGTCGCGCGAGGACTTGGGTTTTAGAGGCTTCACCAGCCTGAATTGTTCCTTGAATCGCTTGACAAGCTGGCTGTAGCCGCTGCCGTGGAACACTTTGCACACCAGTGCGCCTTCCGGCTTCAGGTGGTTCATGGCGAATTCGATGGCGAGTTCGACCAGCAGCTCGATGCGCGCCGAGTCGGACGAAGGGATGCCCGACAGGTTGGGTGCCATGTCCGAAACCACCGCGTCGACCTTGCGGCCCGCCAGTTCGCGCGCCAGTTGCTCGGCCGCTTCGGGCTCCCGGAAGTCACCTTGCAGGAAGACCACGCCCTCGATCGGCTCCATCGGCAGGATGTCCAGCGCCAGGATGGTGCCGTCCAGCGCGCCGACGGCGGCGCCCTGCGGCGACAGCTTGCGGCGCACGTACTGGCTCCAGGCGCCCGGGACGGAGCCGAGATCGACCACCACGTGGCCGGGCTTGATCAGCCCCAGCGCCTCGTCGATCTCCTTGAGCTTGTACGCGGCGCGGGCGCGGTAGCCCTCTTTCTTGGCGAGCTTCACATAGGGGTCGTTGACATGGTCGTTCAACCATGACTTGGTGACCTTCTTGCTCTTTGTCTTGACTTTCATCTGGTGGGTGCCTCAACGCCGATAATACGGCCCATGCCTGCGATTCAATTAAGTGTGGCCGAGCGCAAAGCGCATCGGTCCGAAGCCCACCACCTCGACCCGGTGGTGATGATCGGCAACGACGGACTCACGCCCGCCGTCCGCAAGGAAACCAATGCCGCCCTCAACGCCCACGGCCTGATCAAGGTGCGGGTGCTGGGCGACGACCGCGAAGCCCGCGAAGCCATCTACCAGCAGCTGGCGGACGAGCTGGGCGCCGCGCCCATCCAGCACATCGGCAAGCTGCTGGTGCTGTGGCGGCCCAAGCCCAAGAAGGAAAAGGCCGAAGACGAGGACCGCAAGCCCGGCCCGCGCGAGTTCAAGGTCGTCAAGAACTCCAGCCGGGGCGGCCAGCGGCCCGAGGTCAAGCGCGTGCGCGTGCTGGGCAACCAGCGGCTGACGTCCGGCGGCAATGTCCGCAAGGCCAAGCCGAAGCAGAAGTCGGTGAAGAAGTCGCGGGCGGAGTGATCGCCCGGTTCGCCGCCGGCGAACCGCGGCTTTACGTCCGGCGTCCCGCCACCTTCCATAACACCACCAGCGCGCACAGCCACTGCACCGAATACAGCGCAGTCCCGGCGCTGTGCCAGAACGCCAGGTCCTTGCGCAGCACGATCCGCGGCGCCACCGCGAATTCCTGCAGCAGCGCGGCCAGCATGCCGAGCAGCACGTAGACCAGCGCCCCCTGCCCCCAATCCATCTTGGCCGTGTCCTCGCTGGTGCTCGCCGCCATCAGCAGCACCATGCCGCACCCCATGCCGACCCAGGTCTGGGCGCTGAACAGCCTGGCCGCCAGCTGGCCGGCCTGGGCCGGGCTGGCGGCGTTGGTGAACAGCAGCGGAACGACCAGGAAGCCAACGACCGACAGGCTGCCCCACCAGAGGGCGGCAGCGAGCACCGGGAGGCGCGCTTTCCAGGCCGGCACGTTCAGAGGTAGCTGACGGCGACGATCTCGTAGCGCTTGGTGCCGCCGGGCGCCTGCACTTCGGCCGTGTCGCCCTCTTCCTTGCCGATCAGGGCCCGGGCGATCGGGCTGGACACGTTGATCAGGCCCTGCTTCAGGTCCGCCTCGTCCTCACCGACGATCTGGTACTTCACCTTGTCGCCGGTGGCTTCGTCTTCGAGTTCCACCGTCGCACCGAACACCACGCGGCCACCCGCGTCCACCGTGGTCGGGTC
>JAQGMU010000156.1 GCA_028292195.1 Ramlibacter sp.
GAGGTCAAGCGCGGCCAATACGAAGAAAGCCTCGTGCTCTTCGACCGGCTGCTCTCGCGCAACGGCTCGGACGTGGAAGTGCTCTATGCGCGCGGCGAGGTGTATCGCCTGCGCGGCGACAAGGACGACCTGCAGCGCTCGGTGGACGATCTCGCGCGGGCGACGGCGGCGGAGAAGGCGCCCGTGGAAGCGTTCCGCTCGTTGGGCTTGGCGGAGAAGCAGCGGCTCAACGCGCCGGCTGCCGCCCGCGCCTTCGAGAAATATCTCGCGCTTTCCCCCACCGCGCCCGATGCCGGACTGGTGCGCGAATACCTCGCGGAGCTCAAGCCATGATCAAGCGAATTGCGGCGTTGCTGCTGGCACTGGCGCTGGGGGCCTGCACATCCATTGCCAGGGTCGAAGGCGACCAGGTCGTGAACAACAAGCTCGTGGTCCATGTTCCCGCGGCCTGGAACAAGGTGACGGATCCGTGGGAGAACGAGCCCTACGACATCTGGACCCAGGAAGGGATTCCGCTGGATCACTTGCGGCTGTGGGCGGGCGTCAAGTCGGGCAAGGCGCTGGTCGCCAAGCCCACGATGCTCTTTCGCGCGCCCGGCGAAAAGGATGCGCGCTATCCGACCTTTGTCGCGGGCCTGCCGCCCGACAATCTGGTGAGCCTCTTCGAGTCGCTGTACGCGCACGAGGGAGCGGTGCAGGTCACGCGGATTGATTCGACGGTTTTCGCGGGCGAGAAAGGCGTGCGTTTCGAGTTCACGCTCGCGCGGCGCGCCGATGACCTGACCTTGAAAGGCGTGGGCTGGGCCGCCGTTCACAAGGACGAACTCTATGCCGCGACCTTCGCGGCCCCGCGACTTGCATTCTTCGACAAGCTCTTGCCGATGGCGGAAGCCGTGGTGAAGACCGCGCGCATTCGCGGCTGAGGTCGACCGGGCCTAGCCGTGGCGGATGGCGACCGTCTTCAAGGTGGTGAAGCCGTACAGCGCTTCGAAGCCTTTTTCGCGGCCGTAGCCTGACGACTTGACGCCGCCGAACGGCAGCTCGACGCCGCCACCCGCACCGTAGTTGTTGATGAAGACCTGGCCGCTCTTCACGCGCTTGGCCATGCGCAGTTGCCGTCCGCCGTCGCGCGTCCAGATGCCCGCGACCAGTCCGAACTGCGTCGCGTTCGCCAGCGCAACGGCATGGTCCTCGTCCTTGAAACTCATCGCCGCGAGCACGGGGCCGAACACCTCCTCCTGTGCGAGGCGGTGCGACACGGGCACGTCGCGCAGCAACGTCGGGGCCTGGTAGTAGCCCGTCTCGGGCGCCTCGTCGACGACTTGGCCCTGAGCGACCATCGGGATGCCCGCGACCTGCGCGTCCGAGAGGAAGTCCCAGACGCGCTGCTGCTGCGTCGCGCGAATCAGCGGGCCGACGTCGAGGTCCATTTCGGCGGGGCCGACGCGCAGGTTCGCAAAGGCTTCGCCCAGGCGTTTCAGCAGCGGCTCGTAGATGGTGTCCTGCACCAGCAAGCGCGAACCGGCCGAACACGTCTGGCCCGCGTTCTGCACGATGGCGTTGATGACCGTCGGCAGCGCCGCGTCCAGGTCGGCGTCCGCGAAGACGATCTGCGGGCTTTTGCCGCCCAGCTCGAGCGTGACGGGGCAGTGCCGCTCGGCCGCGACCTGCTGGATCAAAGTGCCGACCTTGGGGCTTCCGGTGAAGCTGATGTGATCGATGCCTTCATGACGCGCCAACGCGTCGCCCACCTCGTGGCCCAGGCCCGTGACGATGTTGATGGCGCCCGCGGGGAATCCTACCTCCGCAGCGAGTTGCGCGACGCGGATCAGCGAGAGGCATGCGTCTTCCGACGGCTTCACGACACACACGTTGCCCGCGGCCAGCGCGCCGCCCACGCTGCGGCCGAAGATCTGCATGGGGTAGTTCCACGGGATGATGTGGCCCGTGACACCGTGCGGCTCGCGCCAGGTGAGGACGCTGTAGCCGTCGAGATACGGGATGGTGTCGCCGTGCAGATTGTCGCATGCGCCGGAGTAGAACTCGAAGTAACTCACCAGCGCCAGGGCGTCCGCGCGGGCCTGCTTGGTGGGCTTGCCGCAATCGCGCTGTTCGATGCTCGCGAGCTCGTGGGCATGCTCGGCCACCTTGTACGACAGGCGCATGAGAAGGCGCCCGCGCTCGGCGCCGCTCAACTTGCTCCAGACGGAGTCGTAGCAATGGCGAGCCGCACGCACCGCGTTGTCGATGTCCTCCGCGGTGCCGCGTTGCAACTGGTCGAAAATCTGGCCGTCCGACGGGTCGATGACGGGCAGGGTGCGGCCGCCCGTGGAAGGGACCGACGCGTTGGCGATGTAGTGAAATTGCATCCCGGCATTTTGCGCGAAAGCGCGCACCGGCGTGGTCAGACGGGCATCAGGCCGGCGTGCCCACCGCCACGTAGGCGTCGCGATGCGCCTGCAACCATTCGCGTGACAACGCGTCGTCTTGCTGGCGCGGATGGAAGTCGCGCCGCAGGTACTCGCGCCATGGTTTGTAGGTCTGCCGCACCAGTCCGCGCGCCCCGAACAGGTAGGCCGCCGCGCTTTTCCACGTGCTCCACGTCCAGAGCGTCCCGTCGTGACGAAGGTTGCTCACGGTCTGGCGCAGCACGTCGCCCAGGAAGACGAGGGTGATGCGGCGGAACCAGGTGATGCGCCATTCGTGGCTGCCGCCCAGCGCCTGGTAGATGTCGAAGGCCGTGCTCCTATGCTCGGACTCCTCGGCGCTGTGCCAGAGCCACAAGGTCGCGAGGCGCGGATCATGGTCGCCGAGCAGGTCCGCGTTGCGCAGCATCCACTCGGCCATGATCGCCGTGAAGTGCTCGTTGGCGGCGGTGACCGCCACGGCGTGCCGCGGGTCCGTACTTGCGAAGAGCTTCATGCGTTCCGCGGCGCGCGGCGCCCAGGTGTTGACCAGGCCGAGCTTGTCGAGGTGTGCGTTGTACAGCGCATGCAAGCGCCGGTGCGTGGCCTCCTGGCCGATGAAGCCTTGCACCTCCGCGCGGAGGTGCTCCTGCTTGTCGGCCGGCAGTGCCTTGAAGCCATCGCGCACGGAATCGATGAAGAACTGTTCGCCAACGGGGAAGCTCATCGACAGCGCGTTGAAGAGCGCGGTACGGAAGGCATCGCCCGCACACCAGTGGCGCGCGATCGGCGCTTCCATGTCCACAAGCAGGCGGCGAACGACGAGTTCTGTCATGGGCCGATGATAAGGAAAGGCCCGCCGAAGCGGGCCTTTGCCAATGCGAGCCGAAAGCTTATTTGCTGGCCGCGGGAGCGGGAGCCGTCGCTGCCGCGGGCGTCGCCGTGTGCGCCGCCGACGGCATATCACCGCTGTGGAACTTGACCACCAGCGGCACGATGAGCAGCGCCACGATGTTGATGATCTTGATCAGTGGGTTGACGGCGGGACCGGCGGTGTCCTTGTAGGGGTCGCCCACCGTGTCGCCGGTGACGGCCGCCTTGTGCGCCTCGGAGCCCTTGCCGCCGTGGTGGCCGTCTTCGATGTACTTCTTGGCGTTGTCCCAGGCGCCGCCGCCCGTGCACATGGAGATGGCGACGAACAGGCCGGTCACGATCGTTCCCATCAGCAGGCCGCCCAGCGCCTTGGGCCCCAGGATCAGGCCGACCAGGATGGGGACCACCACCGGCAGCAGCGACGGGATGATCATTTCCTTGATGGCGGCCGTGGTCAGCATGTCGACCGCGCGGCCGTATTCCGGCTTGGCCGTGCCTTCCATGATGCCGGCGATCTCGCGGAACTGGCGCCGCACTTCCACCACCACGGCGCCCGCCGCGCGGCCCACCGCTTCCATCGCCATCGCGCCGAACAGTTAGGGGATCAGGCCGCCGATGAACAGGCCGATGATCACCATCGGGTCCGACAGGTCGAAGGTGATCTGGCGGCCGTAGCTCTCCAGCTTGTGGGTGTAGTCGGCGAACAGCACCAGCGCCGCCAGGCCGGCCGAGCCGATGGCGTAGCCCTTGGTCACCGCCTTGGTGGTGTTGCCCACCGCGTCCAGCGGGTCGGTGATCGCGCGCACGGAGGCGGGCATGTCGGCCATCTCGGCGATGCCGCCGGCGTTGTCGGTGATCGGGCCGTAGGCGTCCAGCGCCACCACGATGCCGGCCATGCTCAGCATGGCGGTCGCGGCCACGGCGATGCCGTACAGGCCGGCCAGCGTGTAGGCCGAGATGATGGCCGCGCAGACAAACAGCACCGGCCAGGCGGTGGAGCGCATCGACACGCCGAGGCCGGCGATGATGTTGGTGCCGTGGCCGGTGGTGGAGGCCTGCGCGATGTGCTTGACCGGCGCGTACTGGGTGCCGGTGTAGTACTCGGTGATCCAGACCAGCGCGCCGGTCAGGATGAGGCCGACGGCGCAGGCGCCGAACAGGCGCATCTGGCTGCCGGACGCGACGATCGAGTTGTCGGGCATCAGCCACCGGGTGACGAAGAAGAAGGCGACCAGCGACAGCAGGCCGGCGATGGCCAGGCCCTTGTACAGGGCCGGCATCACGTTCTTCATGCCGGGCGAAGCCTTGACGAAGAAGCAGCCGATGATCGACGCGATGATCGACACGGCGCCCAGCGCCAGCGGGTACAGGACCGCGCTGGTGCGCGCGCCGGTGATCAGCAGGGCGCCCAGCACCATGGTGGCGATCAGCGTCACCGCGTAGGTCTCGAACAGGTCGGCGGCCATGCCGGCGCAGTCGCCGACGTTGTCACCGACGTTGTCGGCGATCACGGCCGGGTTGCGCGGATCGTCTTCCGGGATGCCCGCTTCCACCTTGCCCACCAGGTCGGCGCCGACGTCGGCGCCCTTGGTGAAGATGCCGCCGCCGAGACGCGCGAAGATCGAGATCAGCGAGGAGCCGAAAGCGAAGCCGATCAGCGGGTTGAGCATCGTGGCCAGGTTCTTGTCGGGCGTCAGGTTGCCGTTGCCCGCCAGGAACCAGTAGAAGCCGGTCACGCCCAGCAGGCCGAGGCCGACCACCAGCATGCCGGTGATGGCGCCGCCGCGGAAGGCCACGTCGAGCGCCGGGCCGATGCCGCGGGTCGCCGCCTGGGCCGTGCGCACGTTGGCGCGGACCGACACGTTCATGCCGATGAAGCCGCAGGCGCCCGACAGGAAGGCGCCGATCACGAACCCGATCGCGGTGGTGAGGTCGAGGAAGATGCCGATGAGGATCGCGAGCACCACGCCGACGATGGCGATGGTCTTGTACTGCCGGGCCAGGTAGGCGGCCGCGCCGGTCTGGATGGCTGCCGCGATTTCCTGCATCCGGGCATTGCCCGCGTCCTGGCTGAGGATCCAGCCGCGCGCCCAGAAACCGTAAACCACGGCCGCGAGGCCGCAGACGAGCGCCAGGATCAGCGCCGAGTTGCCTGTCATGAAAGTTTCTCCTGTCGTTTCGCTTGAGTCTTCGTGAGGGCGCCAACGCCGCGGTGCCCCCGCTGCGTTGCTTCCTCGTGGCTCCAGCGATAGGAGACGATTGGCCAACGGGCGGAATATATAGGCAAAGCCGTGACAGTCCTATTGCGGCGCGGGGAATGCGGCGTCCGCCCCACTAAAATCAGGGTTTCCCCCGATCGTCGCTAGTCCTTTCGCTTAAGACCCCACCATGTCCCTCGACCTCGTTTCGCCCGGCAAGAACGTTCCCGAATCCTTCAACGTGATCATCGAGATCCCGATGAACGCCGACCCCATCAAGTACGAGGTCGACAAGGAGACCGGCGCCATCTTCGTGGACCGCTTCATGTCCACCTCCATGCACTACCCGACCAACTACGGCTACGTGCCCAAGACGATCTCCGGCGACGGCGACCCGGTCGACGTGCTGGTGATCACCCCGGTGCCGCTGATTCCCGGCGTGGTGGTGACCTGCCGCCCGATCGGCATCCTGAAGATGGAGGACGAAGCCGGCGAGGACGGCAAGGTGCTGGCCGTGCCCACCGACAAGATTCTTTCGATCTACACCCAGTGGCAGAAGCCGGAAGACCTGAACCCGCTGCGGCTGAAGACCATCTCCCACTTCTTCGAGCACTACAAGGACCTGGAGCCCGGCAAGTGGGTCAAGGTGCTGGGTTGGGAAGGCCCGGAGAGCGCGAAGAAGGAAGTGCTCGACGGGATCGAGGCGTACAAGAAGGCGCATCCGAACGGGTGAGCTTCGAAGGCGGGGCGTGGCTCGGCTTCAAGGCTGCCTACGGCCCCTGGGTCGGTCTCTCCGACATGGCCGTACCCCCGGCGCTCCTAGATTGGTCCCGAACGGCCCGCAACGCGCGGGCCGTTCCCCAACACCAATCTCGATGAGGAACGCATGAGCCAACCAATTGCCTACGAAGACGCCATAGACCTGCTGGACGCCGACCACAAGGCCGTCAAGCAGCTGTTCATCGATTTCAACGGGCTGTGCGAAGACGGCGCGCCCGCCGCCGACAAGCAGGCGGTCGCCCTGAAGATCTGCCAGGCGCTGGCCGTCCACGCCCAGCTGGAGGAGGAAATCTTCTACCCCGCCGTGCGCCAGGCGATCGGCGACGATGCGCTGATGGACGAGGCCATGCTGGAACACGCCCAGGCCAAGGATCTCATCGCGCAGATCCAGGAGATGGATCCGCAGGACGAGACCTTCGACGGCACGGTCCAGGAACTGGGCAAGGACATCGACCACCACGTGCTGGAGGAGCGCGAGCAGATCTTCCTGAAGGCCCGCCTGGCCAGGCTGGACCTGCGCGGCATGGTGCCGGCGATGGTCAAGCGCAAGGAGCAGCTGAAGAAGAAGGCCGCCGCGCCCGCGAAGGTGGCCGCATGAAGGCGCTCGTCTACAACGGGCCGCACGACGTCAAGGTCAAGGAAGTGCCCGACGCGAAGATCGAACGCGCCACCGACGTCCTGGTGAAGATCACCAGCACCAACATCTGCGGCTCGGACCTGCACCTGTACGAAGGCCGCACCGACATGGAGCCGGGGCGCATCCTGGGCCACGAGAACCTGGGCGAGGTGTTCGAGATCGGCGCCGCGGTCGACCGGGTCAAGGTCGGCGACCGGGTCTGCCTGCCGTTCAACATCGGCTGCGGCTTCTGCGAGAACTGCGAGAAGGGCCTCTCGGGCTTCTGCCTCACGTGCAACCCGGGCATCGCGGGTGCGGCTTACGGCTACGCCGGCATGGGCCCGTACAGCGGCGGCCAGGCCGAGTACCTGCGGGTTCCCTATGGCGACTACAACTGCCTGATCCTGCCGCGCGGCTCCGAGGAGAAGGAGAACGACTACGTGATGCTGGCGGACATCTTTCCCACCGGCTACCACGCGACCGAGCTGGCCGGCGTGCGGCCCGGCGAGAGCGTGGTGATCTACGGCGCGGGCCCGGTGGGGCTGATGGCCGCCTACTCCTGCATCATCAAGGGTGCCGCCCAGGTGATGGTGGTGGACACCCACAAGGACCGGCTGGCGCTGGCGCAGAAGATCGGCGCCATCGCCATCGACGACACCGGTCCCGGTGGCGTGGAACGCATCATGGAGCTGACCGGCGGCAAGGGCGCCGACCGCGGCTGCGAGTGCGTGGGCTACCAGTGCTGCAACATGCACCGCCAGGAAGTGCCCAACCTGACCATGAACAACCTGGTGGCGACGGTCAAGTCGGCGGGCTCCATCGGCGTGGTGGGGGTATTCGTCGAGGAAGACCCGAACGCCGAGGACAAGCTGGAGAAGAAGGGCCAGATGGCCTTCAACTTCGGCGCCTTCTGGAACAAGGGCCAGCGCATGGCGACCGGCCAGGCCAACGTCAAGGCCTACAACCGCCTGCTCAGCCGCCTGATCGAGTACGACAAGGTCAAGCCTTCGTGGATCGTGTCGCACGAGCTGCCGCTGGAGCAGGCGCCGCAGGCCTACGAGAAGTTCGACAAGCGCGAGAAGGGCTGGACGAAGGTGGTCTTGAAACCCGGCATGAAGAAGTAGGGGACGTGGCGCCGGGTCACGCCTGGCGGAAGGGGCTGCGCTCCTGCAGGTGCTCGAGATAGCTCTCGACCCCCTTGCCTTCCCGCGCCAGGAATTTGTCCACCGCATCCGCGAACGCCGGGTGCGCCAGCCAGTGGGCGCTGCTGGTCTTCACCGGCAGCAGCGCCCGCGCCATCTTGTGCTCCCCCTGGGCCCCGCCCTCGAAGCTGGTGTAGCCGTTGGCGATGCACCAGGCGAGCGGCTGGTAGTAGCAGGCCTCGAAGTGCAGGCAGTCCACCCGCTCCAGCGCGCCCCAGTAGCGCCCGTAGGCCACCTTGTCGCCGATGCCGATCAGGCTGCTGGCCACCCGCTTGCCGGCGCGCTCGGCGACGAACAGCAGCCAGTTCTCCGGCATGCTTGCGGCCATGCGGCGGAAGAAGTCGCGCGTGAGGTAAGGCGCGTTGCCGTGTTCCAGGTAGGTGCGCTCGTAGCAGCGGTAGAAGAAGTCCCAGTCCGCCGGCGTGATCGCCGTGCCTTCCAGCGCGCGGAAAGTGACGCCGGCCTCGGCCACCTTGCGCCGCTCCTGCCGGATCTTCTTGCGCTTCTCCTGCGCCAGGCTCGCGAGGAAGGCGTCGAAGTCGGGCCAGCCCCCGTTGCTCCAGTGGAACTGCACGGTGTGGCGCAGCATCAGGCCGTTGGCGGCGCAGGCGGCGATGTCGTCGTCGGTGCCGAACAGCAGGTGGAAGGAGGACAGCTTGTGGCGGCGGCACAGCGCCAGCACCTCCGCCACCAGCGCACAGCGCGCCGCGGCGTCGCGCGCCAGCAGCCGTGGTCCCGGCACAGGGGTGAAGGGCACGGCGGTGAGGCCCTTGGGGTAGTAGCGCACGCCGTGCTGTTCGTAGGCGTTGGCCCAGGCCCAGTCGAACACGTACTCGCCGTAGGAATGGTCCTTGAAGTACAGCGGGCAGGCCGCCTGCAGTTCGTCGCCCCGCCACAGCGTCACGAAATGCGGGTCCCAGCCGGTGGCGGCCGCCGCGCTGGCGCTGGCGTGCATCGCAGCCAGGTATTCATGCCGCATGAAGGGCGAGCCGCCCTGCTGCGCCAGCAGCGCGTTCCACGCCGCGGCCGGTAGCTCCCCCGGCGCCCGCAGCACCCGGGTGACATAATCTTTTGCCTTGTCAGGCAAGGTTTTCATGGCACTCACAATTTGTACGGCCCAGTTGAATGTCATCGTCGGTGACACGGCGGGCAACGCGCAGAAAATCATCGCCGCCGCGCGCACGGCCTACGAGCAGGGCGCGCGCCTCGTGCTCACTCCCGAGCTCTCGATCTGCGGCTACCCCGCCGAAGACCTGCTGCTGCGCCCCGCCTTCATCGCTGCCTGCGATGATGCCGTGAAAACGGTGGCCCGCGAGCTGGCGGGGTTGAAGGGCCTGCACGTGGTGGTCGGCCACCCGCACGGCGGCGGCATCCGCGGCAAGTCGGTGCAGGTGCAGCGGCGCTACAACGCGGCCAGCGTGCTGTGCGAAGGCAGGCTGCTGGAAACCTATTCCAAGCGCGAACTGCCGAACTACCAGGTGTTCGACGAATACCGCTACTTCACGCGCGGGCAGGGCACCTGCGTGTTCCAGGTCGAGGGCATCAACATCGGCCTGCTGATCTGCGAGGACGCCTGGTTCGACGAGCCGGCGCAACTCGCCCTGTCCTCGGGCGCGCAGCTGCTGGTGGTGCTCAACGCCTCGCCCTATCACGCCAACAAGGACGACGAACGCTTTGCCCGCATGGGCGAGCGGGCCCGTGCCGTGGACCTGCCGCTGGTCTATGCCCACCTGGTGGGGGGGCAGGACGAGGTGGTGTTCGACGGCGCTTCCTTTGCCGTCAACGCCGACGGGTCGCTGGCCGCGCTGGCGCCCAGCTTCGAGGAGGCGCTGTTCCACGTGCAGGCCGAGGCCGGCGCGCAAGGCGTGCGCCTGTCGGGGGCACTGGCGCCGCAGCCGGACGCCGACGGCGAGCTGTGGCACGCGCTGGTGCTGGGCGTGCGCGACTACATCGGCAAGAACGGCTTTCCGAGCGTGCTGCTGGGGCTGTCGGGCGGCATCGACTCCGCGCTGGTGCTGGCCATTGCCGTCGACGCGCTGGGCGCCGACAAGGTGCGGGCGGTGATGATGCCTTCCCCTTATACGGCCGACATCTCCTGGATCGACGCCCGCGAGATGTCCGAGCGCATGCATGTGCGCTACGACGAGATCTCGATCAAGCCGATGTTCGAGTCCTTCAAGGCCGCGCTGGCCCAGGAATTCGCCGGCCGGCCCGAAGACACCACCGAGGAGAACATCCAGGCCCGCATCCGCGGCGTGATCCTGATGGCGCTGTCCAACAAGTTCGGCAGCATCGTGCTGACCACCGGCAACAAGAGCGAGATGGCCACCGGCTACTGCACGCTGTACGGCGACATGGCCGGCGGCTTCGCGGTGATCAAGGACGTGCTCAAGACCATGGTCTTTCGGCTGGCGCGCTGGCGCAACGCCAACGACCCGTATGGCGCCGGCAGCAACCCCATCCCCGATCGCATCATCACGCGGCCGCCCAGCGCCGAACTGCGCGCCGGCCAGGTCGACCAGGACAGCCTGCCGCCCTACGAGATCCTCGACGCGATCCTTGCGCGCTACATGGAGAACGACGAGGGCGTCGAGCAGATCATCGCGGAGGGCTTCGACCGGGCGGTGGTCGAGCGTGTCGCGCGGCTGATCCGCATCAACGAATACAAGCGCCGCCAGGCGCCGGTGGGCATCCGGGTGACGCACCG
>JAQGMU010000192.1 GCA_028292195.1 Ramlibacter sp.
CGCGATGGCATGAGCGAAGTATAGCTCGAAATTAAATTGCGCGCAACTTAACCATGCCCTGGTTGCGTCTACTCCCCCTTGAACTGCGCCGCCCTCTTCTCCACGAACGAGCGCACGCCCTCCTGGAAATCCTGCGATGCGGCGAGCTTCTTCTGCACGTCGACGAATTCCTTCATCGCCTCCAGCGGCCCTTGCTCCACCGCCTTCAGCGCATTGAGCCGCGTCGCCACCACCGCCAGCGGAGCCTGCGCGGCGATCGTCTGGGCAAGGCCGATGGCCTCGGCCAGCAGCACTTCGGCCCGCACCACCTTCTGCACGAAGTTCAGGCGCAGGGCTTCGGCGCTACCGAACTCGTCGCCGGTCAGCAGGTGCAGCAGCGCATTCCCCAGGCCGGCCCGCTCGGCCATCCGCAGCGTCGCGCCGCCGGTGGCCATGATCCCGCGCTTCACCTCCAGCTGCGAGAAGCGGCAGGTGTCGGCGGCCAGCACGATGTCGGCCGCCAGCATCAGCTCGATGCCCAATGTGTAGGTGATGCCCTGGACCGCCGCCACCACCGGTTTGCTGCGCCGCCGGTAGCCGGCAGTGCCCAGGTTCAGCGGCTCCACCAGGCCCGCCGGCACCAGCCGTTCGCCACGCTGCATGAAGGGCGCGATGGTCGGCAGGTCGAGCCCCGCGGTGAAGTGGTCGCCGTACGCGTGCAGCACGCCCACCCGTAGTTCCGGGTCGTCGTCCAGCAGGGTGTAGGCTTCGGCCAGTTCGCGGAACATGCGCGGGGTGAAGCCATTGCGCTTGGCCGGCCGGTTGATGCCGATCAGGAGCAGAGCGCCGCGGCGCACGGTGGAGATGGTGCCCTCTACGGGCGCGTCGGGAGTGTCCATCGTTCCATTAGAGCAAGGACTCCGAAACGGCGGAAGCCTTTTGCCTAGACTGGGGAAAACCGAGGAGACGGGCATGGACAACGCAGCGGGCGCGGATTACGTCATCGTGGGCGGCGGCTCGGCCGGTTGTGTGCTGGCGGCGCGCCTGTCCGAAGACCCCGAGGTGCGGGTGACGTTGCTGGAGGCCGGCCCGCCCGACACGAGTGTCCTCATCCATTGCCCGGCGGGCCTGGCCCTGCTGGCCAGGAACGGCCAGGCCAACTGGGCGTTCCAGACCGAGCCCCAGCCGGGGCTGAACGGCCGCCGCGGCTACCAGCCGCGCGGCAAGGTGCTGGGCGGCTCCAGCTCCGTCAACGCCATGATCTACGCCCGCGGCCACCGCGCCGACTACGACGCCTGGGCCGCGGAAGGCAACGCCGGCTGGGGCTGGGACGACCTGCTGCCCTACTTCCGCAAGGCCGAGCACAACGAGCGCGGCGCCGATGCCTGGCATGGCGGCGACGGTCCGCTGAACGTGATGGACCTGCGCAGCCCGCACCGCTTCGGCCCGATCTTCGTCGAGGCCGGCAAGCAGGCTGGCTACCCCGAGAACCGCGACTTCAACGGCGCCGAGCAGGAGGGCGTGGGCCTCTACCAGGTGACGCACAGGAACGGCGAGCGCTTCAGCGCGGCCAAGGCCTACCTCGCGCCGAACCGCGCGCGGCCCAACCTGCAGGTGGTGACCGGCGCCCACGCGAGCCGCATCCTGTTCGAAGGCAAGCGCGCCGTCGGCGTCGAGTACCGCTTGGGCCAGGAGACCAAGGTGCTGCGGGCGCGGCGCGAAGTGCTGCTCAGCGCCGGCGCGCTGCTGTCGCCGCAGCTGCTGATGCTGTCCGGCGTCGGCCCGGCGGAGCACCTGCGGCAGCACGGCATCCCGGTGCTGCACGACCTGCCGGGTGTCGGCCGCAACCTGCACGACCACGTGGACGTGGTGCAGGTGGTGGACGCGCCGCACCTGACCGACCTGTTCGGCCTGTCGCCGCGCGGCCTGGTCAACGCGGTGAAGGGCATCTTCGAATGGCGCAAGCACCGCAGCGGCCCGCTCACCACCAACTTCGCCGAAGCCGGCGGCTTCATCAAGAGCGGCCCGGGCGAGCCGCTGCCGGACCTGCAGCTGCACTTCGTGATCGGCAAGCTGGTGGACCACGGCCGCAAGACGGTGTTCGGCCACGGCTACTCCTGCCACGTCTGCCTGCTGCGGCCCAAGAGCCGCGGCAGCGTGCAGCTGGCCAGCGCCGACCCGCTGGCCGCGCCGCGCATCGACCCGAACTTCCTCGGCGACCCCGACGACCTGCAGCGGCTGGTGCGCGGCTTCAAGGCCATGCGCGAGATCCTGGCGCAGCCGGCGCTGGCCGGCTTCCGCGGCCGCGAGCTGGCGGCCTCGGCCAGTGCGGCCAGCGACGAGGAGATCGCGCAGTTCGTGCGCAACCATGCCGACACCATCTACCACCCGGTGGGCAGCTGCCGCATGGGCGGCGGGCCGCTGGACGTCGTCGACGCGCAGCTGCGGGTGCACGGGCTGCAAGGGCTGCGGGTGGTCGACGCTTCGGTCATGCCCGGCATCGTGGGCGGCAACACCAACGCGCCGGTGATCATGATCGGCGAGAAGGCGGCCGACCTGATCCGCTTCGCCGCGGATTCCGCGCCCGACGCGGCTCAGGCGCCGCGCGAGGCGGTGCCTGCCTAGGCCGCGCTCTCGACGCGCGCGATCAGGCCGCTGCGGTCCTGGCGGTTGCGCAGCGTGAGCGACAGGCCGCAGCGCTGCGCCGCCGCCTGCGCGATGGCCAAGCCGAGGCCGCTGCCGTTGGCGCCGTTGCCCGGCACCCGGAAGAAGCGGTCGAACACCCGCGGCAGCATCTCCTGCGGAATGCCGGGGCCCGTATCCACCACCTCCAGCGCGACGCGGCCCTGGTCCTGCACCAGCCGCACGTCGACCACCCCGCCCTCGGGCGTGTAGCGCAGTGCGTTCTCGATCAGGTTGTCCAGCACGCTGCGCAGGTCGCCCGGCGCGCAGCGCAGCGTGGGCGGCGACCCGGCGGCCGCCCCGGCATCGACCAGCCCGAGGTCGATGTGTCGCTGGTCGGCCAGCGTGATCAGCGTGTTGATGCTCTCGCGCAGCTGCGCCTGCAGGTCCACCATGCCGGGGCCGTCGGCGCCGGCGGCTTCCTGGCGCGACAGCCGCAGCAGCTGGTCGACCAGCCGCTGCGCGCGGCGCACGCCCGACTCGAGCTGGGAGTAGCGCCCGCGGGCGTCGGCGCAGGTCATGTCGGTGCGCAGGTTTTCCAGCTGCAGACCGATCGCCGTGATCGGCGTGCGCAGTTCATGGGCGGCGTCCTGCACGAAGCGGCGCTGGGTGGCGAAGGCCTCGCCGAGACGCCGCAGCAGGCTGTTGAAGGAATTCACCAGCGGCCGCACTTCCTCGGGCACGTGGGCGAGCGACAGTTCGGCGATGTTGTGCTCGTCCAGCTGCGCGGCCTGGCGGCCGATGTCCTGCAGCGCGCGCGACATCGCGCGGGCCACGCCCCACAGGATGAACATCGACAGCGGCAGCAGGATCAGCACCGGCGCCACCGCGGCGCCAGCCCGTTCGGCGGCGAGCTTGGTGCGGAACGAGCCGCTTTGCAGCACCTGCACGCTGCGGCCGCCGGGGTGGTTCGCCGGCAGCGCGTAGGCGCGCCACGACCGGCCTTCGTGCTCGAGGTCGGAGAAGCCCACGCCCGCCTGCAGCGGGGTCGTCAGCTCGGGATAGGAGCTGCCCAGCTGTTTGCCGTCGGGACCGAAGGTCTGGACCACGTAGCCGCCCCACTTGAAGACGCGCTCGGCGTTCTGGCGCACCGGCCGCACCGATTCGGTGGCGAACACCGCGGCGGCCAGCTGCTCCATCTGTTCGTCCATGAAGCCGCTGACCATCTCGCAGTAGGTGTAGTACGAGACGACGGCGGCGGTGGCGCCGACCGCCAGGAACACAGGCACCAGCCACAGCAGCAGGGCGCGGCGGATGGAGCACATCGGTCCCTGGGGAAACACATGGAACTTCATCATGGCGCGGCTCCCGCGGGCGCACCCGCTTCGGCCGTCGCCGACACGCGCCAGCCCAGGCCGCGCACGTTGCGGATGGTGTCGGCGCCCAGCTTGCGCCGCATGCCGTGGATCAGGACGTCGACGGCATTGCTGCTCACCTCCTCGCCCCAGCCGTAGATGCGGTTTTCCAGCTGCTCGCGCGACAGGATGGCGCCGGGCCGTTCCAGCAAGGCATGCAGCAGCGAGAACTCGCGCTGCGACAGCTGGGCGCGTTCGCCCTGCACCACCACTTCGCGGGTGGTCAGGTCAAGCTGCACGCCCGGGGTGCCGATCACCGAGTGGGCCGCGCCGTCGCGGCGCCGGATCACCGCGCGCATGCGGGCCAGCAGCTCGCGCATCTCGTAGGGCTTGAGCAGGTAGTCGTCGGCGCCGAGGTCGAGGCCGGCCACGCGGTCGTCGAGTCCGTCGCGCGCCGTCAGCACCAGCACCGGTGTGCGATCGCCGCCGGCGCGCGCCTTGCGCAGCACCTCGACGCCATCGACCTTGGGCAGGCCCAGGTCCAGCAGCACGCAGGCGTAGTCGCCATCGGACAGCGCGCTTTGCGCAAGCAGGCCGTCCTTCACCCAGTCGACCGACCAGCCCTGCGCAGACAGCGCTTCGCGCAGGCTGTGGCCGATCATCTCGTCGTCTTCGACCAGCAGGACACGCATTCGCTCATCTCCGAAAGGAAGCTCAGGGCAGGAAGGTTCGTCGTTTGCCGGAGGGATTGCAAGGCGCGCAACGGGTTTCTGGAGATTAAGGAATGTGTCTTAGGCGGCCATTAGGCCAACGCGGGCATTTCCGTTTGTCGGCGGGTCGCTGCCGCTCATTTACTGAATCACCTGGTTACAAAGGAGCTGGCGTGAAGAATTTGCTGTTTTTTAGCACTACGTTCTAACTTGTTGATTTTTCAGGACCTTTTCCATTGCAAACCGCAAGCTCGTCATCTACATTTCACTCCAAGTAAGAAATCCACCTAACCCACAGCAGGTTGTCCCCTACAAGGAGTCGTTGAAATGAAAAAGCTGCTCGTCCCCGTTCTCCTCGGCTTTGCCGCCCTCTGCATGGCCCCCGCCCAGGCTGTCAGCCTGGCTCCCGCCGGCTTCAACGTCAACGTCTCGCTGACGTCCGCCTGCCAGCTGACCACGGCTCCCGGCAACATTGCCCTGAGCTACACGTCCCTCGGCGGCGCGGCCAACGCCAACACCACGTTCGCGGTGAAGTGCACGGACGGCCTGGCCTACACCTTCGCCCTGGACGCCGCCAACGCCGACACGCTCGGCCTGACCATTCCCCTGGTGCTGCGCGATGCCGGCGACCTGGCCACCGTGGCCGGCGGCACCCAGTCCGGCGCCGGCGCCACCACCTACATGATCAAGGCCTCGGTGACCGCCGGCCAGCAAGGTACTTGCGCCACCAGCCCGGCCGCCTGTACCAGCAGCGTCGCGCGCACGCTGACGGTCAGCTACTGATCGGTGCAGCGATGAGATTCGCCCGGGTCACCACCTGGGCCTGGTGGGTGTGCCTGGCGGCGGCTCCGACGGCTTGTCTGGCCGGGGGCGCCAATGCCGGATTCGAGATTCGCGTCACCTTGCACAGTGGCGCCGGCATTCCCGCAGGGGGCAACACGCCCCCTGGCGCCGGCGACCCCGGGCAAGGCGCCGTCTGCACCAGCCAGACCCGTGGCAACGACCGCACGGCCATGATCGAAGTGCTCTGCGCGGTGGGGCCGTTCGTGAGCATCGCTCCGGCGCCCGGCCAGTCGTTCGAAAGCACGACCGACGAGCCGTGGCGCTATGACTTCGGGCCGCGGGCGTCGTTGCGGCGCGCTTCTTTCGCGGCGCTCACCAGCCCGGCGCGCGAGTTGGATAGCGGCACGCTCACCGCGTTGCAGGTAACCAACGCATCAGGTGATGGCTCTGCACTCGAAATGCTAGTAAGCTTTTAGCGATGTCCCTTCCGAAACCCGGCCTGACGCGAGCCCTGGCCGCTTGCGCACTGCTCAGCTGCACAATGCCCGCCCTGGCGGGCATTTTCTCGGTCACGCCGGTGCGCATCTTCATGGCGCCGCGCGACCGCGCGGTGGCCATCACGCTCGTCAACGAAGGTGACACCGAAGTCGCCCTGCAGGCCGACATCCATTCCTGGAAGCAGGCGGCGGACGGAACGGACGAACTGGTCCTCACGGAGGACCTGATCCTTTCGCCCCCGATCATCAAGCTCGCTCCCAAGGCCAGGCAGGTCGTGCGGCTCGCGCTGTTGCGCGCGGCCGACCCGGCCCGGCAATTGACCTACCGTCTCATTGTTCGCGAGATTCCCGAAGTGACCGCGCCCAAGGAGCTGACCGTCGCCGTGCCGATCGCGTTGGCCTTGAGCATGCCGGTCTTCATCACGCCGCCGACCGCCAAACGCAATGTCATGTGCGACATCGAGCGGTCCGCGGAGTCCGTCCAGACTTCCTGCAGCAACAGCGGAACGGCCTACGCCCAGGTGCGCCAGGTGACCCTGGCGCGCGGCGGGGCCACGCTGGCGCTGTTCGAGGGCGGCAACTACCTGCTGCCGGGCGCGCGCAAGACGATACCGCTGAAGGCCGCCCAGGCTGTGGGCGCCGGCGATGCGGTGCTGAACGTGATGTTCGACGACGGGAATTTCCAGGCGTTCAATGTGAAGGTGCCGTGACCCGCGCTGCATGCGGTCCCGCCGCCTTTCACGCCTGAGGCGGACACTTCCCCCGGCGCTGCTGTCAGCGCTGCTGTCCGTGAACGTCCACGCGCAAGCCCCGGCACCCCCGTCGCGCGAACGGATGGTGCCGCTCGAGGTGAGCATCAACACCGTGCAGGTGGGCAACTGGGCCCTGCTCGAAAAGGACGGCGCGCTGTACGCGCCGGAGGAAGCGCTGGAGGAATGGCGCATCGAGAAACCGCGCGTCGTGCCGCTGGTCGTCCGCGGCGGCAACTGGTACCCCTTGCGGTCCGTGCCGGGTTTCCAGGCACGCATGAACGCCGCCAACCAGTCGGTCGAACTGGTGTTTTCGCCATCCGCCTTCGCCGCCACGCGCCTGTCTGACGAAGCCGAGGAACGGCCGGCCGTGACGCCCGCGGAGCCGGCCCTGTTCCTCAATTTCGACGTCAACCTGTCGGCGACCCGGCTGAAGAACAGCGCAACGGCGCGTGAGCTCGGCTTCATTTCCGAGGTCGGCTACGCCAGCCAGTGGGGCCTGCTCACGACCAGCTTCCTCGGGCGCAACCTGCTGGCCGGCAATCCGGACACGGGCCGCTCCGTCCTGCGGCTGGAAACCACCTTCAGCCGGGATTTCCCCGAGCAGAACCTCACGCTGCGCCTGGGGGACGGCACCACCCGGGCCGGCACCTGGGGCCGCGCCGTCTATTTCGGCGGCATCCAGCTTGCGCGCAACTTCGGCCTGACGCCGGGTTTCATCACGCAGCCGATCCCGCTCATCACCGGATCCTCCAGCGCACCCAGCACGGTGGAGCTCTACGTGAACGACGCGCTGCGCCAGACGTCCAGTGTGCCCACCGGGCCGTTCGTGGTGCAGAACTTTCCGGTGATCACCGGCGCCGGCGAGGCCCGGGTCGTGGTGCGCGACGTGCTGGGGCGCGAAACGGTGATCGTGCAGCCCTTCTTCACCGACTCCCAGCTGCTGGCGCAAGGGCTGTCGGACTGGAGCATCGACGCCGGCGCCGTCCGCAAGCGCCTGGGTGAGCAATCCGCCTCCTACGGTGAAGGCTTCACGACCGGCACCTACAAGTACGGCCTGTCGCCGACCTCGACGATCGAGACCCGCGCCGAACTCTCGCCCTCGGTCCGCAACATCGGCCTGGGCCTGACGCAAGGCCTGTTCTCCAAGGTCCTGGCGCAGGTCGCGCTGGCCGGCAGCCGGGACGGCAGCGGGCACGCCGGCTACGAATGGCTGTTCGGCCTGAGCAACGACAGCCTGCGCCACGGTTTCAGCCTGCGGGCGCAAGGGGCCAGCCCGTTCTACGCGCAGTTGGGCCTCGATCCGCAGGCCGCGCGACGGCGCCGCGAGTCCGCGGCCAGCTACTCCTACAACACGGAGCACCTGGGCTCGTTCGGCGCCAGCCTGGCGCGGCTGGAAACGTACGGCAGCAAGCCGCTGAACACCTTGTCCCTGAGCTATTCCACCCGGGTCGGGGAGCGCAGTTCCTTCACCGTGACTGCCGCCCAGGTCACCGGCGCGGTACGGAACAATTCGGTCGCCGCAACGCTCACCGTCCCCCTGGACAACCGCATCACGATCGGCGGCAACTTCAACCATCACGGCAAGCAGAACGACGCCTACGTTTCGGCCGACCAGGGCCTGGCCGGCGACACCGGCCTGGCCTGGCGGGTGTTGGGCGGCGCGCGCAACAACGCGGCCTTCAGCGAAGCGGGCCTGCGCCTGTATTCGGAAAAGGCGCTGCTCACCGCCGACCTCTCCGCCTCGGCCGACCAGCAGGCGGTGCGCCTGGGCGCCCAGGGCGGCGTGGTGTTCGTCGGCGGCAAGACCTTCCTCACCCAGCGCGTGCAGGACAGCTTCGCGCTGGTGCAGGTGCCGGGCTTCGCCGACATCGGCGTCGGCTTCCACGGCCGCACGCTGGTGCATACCGACGCCGAAGGCTACGCGCTGCTGCCGCGGCTGATGCCCTACCAGGTCAACACGATCCGGCTGAACGCCAACGACCTGCCGATCAACGCGGAGCTGGACAACATCGAGTTGCCCGCGGTGCCGGCGGCCCGCAGCGCGGTGAAGATCGTGTTCCCCGTGCGCAGCGGCCGTGGCGCGTTGCTGCGCATCGTGTTCGACGACGGCGAGCCCGCGCCGGCGGGCGCCGAAGTGGACCTGGTCGGCGACAAGGACGGCTTCTTCGTGGCGCGCCGGGGCGAGTCCTTCGTCACCGGCATGAAGGACAGCAACAAGGTGCGCTTGAAGTGGAAGGGCGCCAGCTGCACCTTCGACGTCAACCTGCCTCCCGGGGCCGTGGACGACATCGCCCGCATCGGCCCCCTCATGTGCCAAGGAGTCAAACGATGAACCCCCGGAACTGGACCCTGCTGCCTCGGCTCGTGGCGGCCTGCCTGCTGCTGGCGGGTGGAACCGCCCACGCCGCCTACAGCTGCAGCCTGGCCATCACCGACACCGGCGTCATCTACGCCAAGGGCGCCGCCAGCCGGATCGATTCGACCGGCACCGTCACCATCACCTGCAACCGCGACGTTGCCGCCGACGCCAACACGCTGACCTACCGCATCGGCGCCGACAACGGCGCCCACTACAGCAATCCGGATCGCCGCGTCCGCCTGGGAGCGACCGCCAACTACCTGGTGTACAGCCTGACGCGTGGCGCCGCGGTCGGAGGCGGCGCCACCTGCGCCGACACCAGCAACTGGAGCCAGGTCACCGTCCCCGCCAACACCATGAGCGGGACGCTGAACTTCGGCGCGGCCGCGACGGCAACGGCGAACTGGGGCTTCTGCCTGCGGGTGCGCGGCAACCAGGGCAACCCGACGGCGGGCACGTACACCGATGCCGTCAACGTCACCGCCCAATACCCCGCCACGGTGGCCGGTGCGATCACGCCCCCGGCCATCTTGAACTACAGCATCGGCGCGCTCAACGTCTGCGTGCTGAACAGCTTCCCGACCGACATGGCGTTCAGCTACAACTCGTTCCAGGCCGCGGCCCAGACGCGGACGCAAACCATCGGCGTGGCCTGCAGCAATGGGCTGCCGTGGACGGTGGCCGTCGCGCCGCCCACCGGCACCCTCCTGAGCCTGACCTACACGCTGACCCGGCTGCCGGTTTCGGGAACGGGCAACGGCGCGACGCAGAACGTCGTGATCACGGGCACCATGGCCGCCGGCCAGCAGGGGAAATGCCCCACCGCAACGTGCAGCGCCAGCCAGGCGCACACGGTGACGATTTCGTACTGAGTCCTCAGCGCGGCAAGCTCTCGACTTCCCGCACCCACCGATCCACCAGCCGCCGGCGCTCCGCCGCCTTGCCGTACTTCTCGAAGTCGTACTTGATCAGGCGCACGTTGTCGAGCGGCGGGATGCGCGGGTCCGGCTTGAAGGTCTTGTTGGCCGGCACCTGCAGGCTGTTGGCGCGCGCGCCGACCTGCTGGCCGTCGGGGCCCATCAGCCAGTCGTAGTAGCGGCGCGCCGCTTCCCGGTTGTGCGAGCCCTTGACGAGGGCAATGCCGCCGACCTCGTAGCTGGTGCCCTCGCAGGGTGCCGCGGCGTAGACCGGGAACTTGTTGGTGAGGCGCTCGTTGTCGAAGCCGAAGATGAAGCTGACGCCTATGCCCACCTCGCCCTTGGCCACGCTGCGCGCCTGCGCGGTGCCGCTGCGGGTGTACTGGGTGACGTTGCGGTGCAGCTTCTTCAGGTAGTCGAAGGCGGCATCCTCGCCCATCAGCTGCACCAACCCGGCCAGGATGGTGTAGCCGGTGCCGCTGGAGCCGGGATGCGAGGTTTCGATCTCGCCCTTGTAGCGCGGGTCGAGCAGGTCCTTCCAGCACTTCGGCGCCGGCAGGTTCTTCTTCTTCAGCACTTCCTCGTTCCAGCCGAAGCCGATCGCGCTGGTATAGAACCCGCCCACGTGGTTCTGGCTCATGGCGTACTGGCGCACCGCCCAGCCATGCAGGTCGTTCAGGTAGGCCGGGCGGTAGGGCTCCAGCAGCCCCGCCTCGGCCGCCTGGTAGTACGGGTCGCCGGTGCCGCCCCACCACAGGTCGGTCTTCGGATTGGCGGCCTCGGCGCGCAATTGCGCCAGCGCCTCGCCG
>JAQGMU010000194.1 GCA_028292195.1 Ramlibacter sp.
GGCGAGCCAGCGCAGGAACGAAATGCGGCGCATGCGGCCTCCTTGGGAACTCATTCGACCTTGCCGATCTTCTTCACCACGTCGGCCATGCGGCGCGCATCGGCCTGCACGTAGCGCTCGAAGTCCGACATGTCCTGGTAGAGGATCGGGCTGCCGGCATTGAGGATCACTTCCTTCACCTTGGCATCGCTGGCCGCGGCGCGGGCGGCCGCGCGCAGGCGCTGCACCACGGCGTCCGGCGTGCCGGCCGGCACGAACAGGCCGGACCATTGCGCGTACTCGGCGTCGTAGCCGGACTCCTTGAGCGAAGGCACTTCCGGCAGCGTCTGCAGGCGGGCGTTGCCCCAGTGGGCCAGCACCCGCAGCTTGCCGGCCTTGACCTGCTGCAGCACGGTGGCCGGGCCGGAAGACACGGCGTCGATCTGGCCGCCCAGCAGCGCGACGACGGCGGGGCCGGCGCCGGTATAGGGCACGTGGGTCAGCTTGATGCCGGCGTTCTGCGACAGGATCTCCATCGGCACGTGCATGGTGCCGTAGTTGCCGGAGGAACCGTAGTTGATGGTGCCGGGCCGCTTGTGGGCGTCGTCGACGAACTCCTTCACCGTCTTCCAGGGCGCGTCGGCGCGCACGGCCAGCACGGTCGGGTCGGCCGTGAAGCGGGCTATCGGGCGCAGCGCGTTCAGCGTGTACATCGGGGCGCGGCCGATCACCACGTCGGCCTCCGGGATCACCGTGAAGGACGACAGCGACATCAGCACCGTGTAGCCGTCCGGCGCGGCCTTGGCGGCCTGGGCCATGCCGATGCCGCCGCCGGCGCCCGGCTTGTTTTCGATGACCACCGGCTGGCCCAGCTCACGGCCCATCGCCTCGGCCACGGGACGGCCGACCACGTCGGCCAGGCCGCCGGGCGGGAACGGCACGATCATGGTGATGGGCTTGCTGGGGTAGGCGGACTGGGCGGCGGCCAGGCCGGCTGCCAGAACCAGCCCCACAGCGAACAGCTTGCGGCGCAACATGCGGACTTCTCCTGAGGTTTTTTCGGGGGGCTTTGTTAGCATGCTATGTTGCGCCGACGACGGCGAGAAAGAGAGTTTTCCCCATGAAACTTGCCGCTTACCAGCACCAGGGCCAGGCCGGCGTCGGCCGTGTTTCCGCCGACGGCCAGAGCATCGAGCCGTTCCAGCTTTCCGACGCGGAGCGTGCCCTGGGCGCCCTGCCCGTACTCGAGGCCCTGGTGGCCGGCGGCCGCCCGCTGTTTGCCACCGGCGCCGCGATCCCGCTGGCCCAGGTGCAGCTCACCGCACCCATCCCCCGCCCGCGCCGCAACATCTTCTGCGTGGGCAAGAACTACCACGCCCATGCCCGCGAGTTCGCCGGCAGCGGCTTCGACTCCAGCGCCAAGTCGGGCGGCGACATCCCGGCCGACCCGATCATCTTTTCAAAGGTGCCGGAGTGCGTGGTCGGCCCGACCGACGCCATCCGCATGCCCGAGGTCTCCACCGCCATCGACTACGAGGCGGAGCTGGCCGTGATCATCGGGCTGGGCGGCAAGGGCATTCCGGCGGCCAGCGCGATGCAGCACGTCTGGGGCTACACCATCATCAACGACGTCACGGCCCGCGACTGGCAGGGCCGCCACCAGCAGTGGTTGCTGGGCAAGTCGTTCGACACCTTCTGCCCGATGGGCCCGTGGCTGGTGAGCGCCGACGAAATGGACGGCCAGAACACGCAGGTGAAGTGCTGGGTGAACGGTGAACAACGCCAGAACGCGAGCACCAGGGACCTGATCTTCGGCATCCCCAAGCTGATCGAGACGCTCTCGGCCGGCATCACGCTCTACCCCGGCGACATCATCGCCACCGGCACGCCGGTCGGCGTGGGCATCGGCTTCAAGCCGCCGAAGTACCTGAAGGCGGGCGACGTGGTGAAGGTGGAAATCGACGGCATCGGGTTCATCGAGAACCCGGTCCGGTAACTCACGCCACCACCGGCGGCTCCTCCATCGCCTCGATCTGCTCCTCCAGCATCTGCACCTGCCCGCGCCAGTAGTCGGACGTGCCGAACCAGGGGAAGGCGCGCGGAAACGCCGGGTCGTCCCAGCGCCGCGCCAGCCAGGCGCTGTAGTGGATCAGCCGCTGCGTGCGCAGCGGCTCGATCAGGGCCAGCTCGTTGCGGTCGAACTCGCGCATCTGCTCGTAGCCATCCAGCAGCCCGCCCAGCTGGCGTTGCCGCTGCACCCGTTCGCCTGACAGCAGCATCCACAGGTCCTGCACCGCGGGGCCGGTGCGGGCGTCGTCGAGGTCGACGAAATGCGGGCCGGCATCGGGCGTCCACAGGATGTTGCCGGGATGGACGTCACCGTGCAGGCGCAGGTGGCGCACCCCGGCGTCCTTCGCGGCCGCGAACGCCGTGCGGATCTGCGCCAGCGCCGTTTCGCAGTGGCGCGCCCACTCGCCTTGCACGTCGAGCGGAATGCCATCGTGGGCCAGCAGCCAGTCGCGCGGCTCCTCGCCGAAGCTGGCCACGTCCAGCGCCGGGCGCAGCGTGAACGGGCGCTTGCCGCCCACGATATGCAGGCGCGCCAGGTAGCGGCCTATCCACTCCAGCACCGCGCCGTCGTCGAGCTCGGGCGGGCGGCCGCCGCGGCGCGGGCTGACGCTGAAGGAGAAACCGGCGTGGTGGTGCAGCGTGCTGCCCTGCGGCGCCAGCGGCGCCACGGCGGGCACTTCGGCCTGCTGCAGTTCGGCGGCAAAGGCGTGTTCCTCGGCGATCTGCTCGTCGCTCCAGCGGTTCGGTCGGTAGAACTTGGCGACCACGATCGCGGCGCCTTCGAACGGGTCTTCCAGGTGCACCTGGTAGACCCGGTTCTCGTAGGAGCTCAGGCCCAGCAGCCGGCCATCGCCGTACAAGCCGACCGAAGCCAGGGCGTCCAGCACCACGTCGGGGGTGAGGACTTCATAAGGGTGGCGCGTGTCGGACATGCGGCATTGTGCCGCCCAAGCTCCACTTCCTTCAGCCGAGCGTGAGGATGTGGCCCAGCAGCGGCTCGGTGTCGCCGGCCGCCACCCGCCGGTAGGCGCGCAGGGCCGCCGCCGGGCCGTCATGGCGCTGCACCCGCAGCCAGGGCCGCGCCGGATCGGCCACGCGGGCGCGGAACGCGTGCCAGGCTTCCACCAGCCGGCGGTTCAGCTCCGGCGCGCCCCAGTCCTGCTGCCGCTTCTTCACCTGCGCCGGCGCGAAGAACAATGTCGGCCGCGGACCGGGCAGCTGGCCTGCGCCACCGAGCTGCGTCACGTGGGTGCCGCCGACCGCGCAGCTGTAACGCAGGTTGGCGAAGCGCCCATGAATTGCAGAACGGAAACCGGCGTTGCCGGCGAAATCGACGTAGACGCAGGGCGTTGCCGCGTCGACCTGGTCCAGCTCCTCGTAGGCCAGCACGCGGTCGTAGCAGCCCAGGCTCTCGCAGAACGCCTTGTTGGCGGCGGAGGTGAGGCCGATGCGGGTGATGCCGGCACGCTGCTGCAGCTGGAAGGCGGTGCCGTAAGCCGTCTTGCTCGATGCGCTGGAGAGCAGCACGGTGTCCGCTCCGAAGAACACATTGTCGGCCAGGAAATCGTCGATCAGCCAGGACGTCGTGAACAGGGGCCGCAGCAAGGCCTGTTCGTCCTCGCTGTCGGGCGTGTAGAACGGGTCCTGGTTGCTGCGCAGGTACTGGTTGTAGACGGCGTGCAGCTCGGCCCGGTGCGGCGCGCCATCGGCGAAGCCGCGCTCGGTCAGGCGCTGCGGCTGCAGCACCGCGCCGCCGGCCATCGGCCAGTAGCCCCACAGGCGTTCACCGACCGCCACGCCCGGGTGCAAGGACTGCACCACGGTGCCGAAGCCCCACACCGGCACGATGCCCCAGCCCTCCTCCTGCGCCGGGAAGAACTGCCAGTAGTGCATGGCCTCGCCGAAGGCGGCGTAGGTGACGTTGTTGGCGGTGAGGGCGAAGGCGTCGACCCGCACCCGCACCTGGCCGGCGGCGAGCGGCGCGTCCTCGGCGGTCGCGAGGCGCGCCTCGGTCAGGTGGTCCTTGCGGACCAGGAGGGTTGTGGTGCTCACGTTGGGATCGCCGGGGTTCGCTGCACCCCAGCCTACGGCAAACGGCCGGCCCGTTCAACACGGGCCGGCCGCATAGGCGACAGTGCGCAGCTGCAGGCTGGGGGCATGGACCCCAGCGAACCGGATCAGACCAGGTTGATCTTCACGTCGATGTTGTTGCGGGTGGCGTTGGAATACGGGCAGACCTGGTGGGCGGCGTCCACCAGCTGCTGGGCCGCTGCGCGCTCCATGCCCGGCAGGGTGATGTTCATGCGGACGGCGATGCCGTAGCCGAGCGAGGTGGGGCCGAGGTCCACCTCGGAGTCGATCGCCACGTCTTGCGGAACCGTGACTTTCATCTTGCCGGCCACGGCCTTCATCGCGCCGAGGAAGCAGGCGGCATAGCCGGCGGCGAACAGCTGCTCGGGGTTGGTGCCGTTGCCGGGCGTACCGGGGGAGGACAGCTTCACCTCGAGGCGGCCGTCGTCGGTGCGGGAGTTGCCGTCGCGGCCGCCGGTGGTGTGGGCCTTGGCGGTGTAGAGGGTCTTGTCGAGAGCGGTGGGCATGGTTTCTTCCTTGCGGTGGGGTGGTAAAGGGCGGTCAGGCCGCCAGGCGGTCGCGCAGTTCGCGCACCTGCCGGGTCAGCTGGACCAGCTCGGGAATGGAACACTGGCTGGCGGCCAGCACGCAGGCCGGCACCTTGCTGGCGCGCGCCTTCAGCTTGCGGCCGGCGGCGGTCAGGTGGATGTGCACGCGCCGTTCATCCTGCACATCGCGCAGGCGGCTGATCAGGCCCGCGGCTTCCAGGCGCTTGAGCAGGGGCGTGAGCGTGCCGGAATCGAGCGACAGCCGCTGGCCGAGCTCGGACACCATCAGGCCGTCGCCCTCCCACAGCACCAGCATGGCCAGGTATTGCGGATAGGTCAGCCCCAGCTCGTCCAGCAACGGCTTGTACAGTTTGGTCATCGCCAGCGACGCCGAATAGAGCGCGAAGCACAGCTGGTTGTCCAGCCGAAGCGCCTGGTCGGGAGTGAGGGAACGCGATGGCATGAGC